>WTHH01000498.1 GCA_011523195.1 Verrucomicrobiales bacterium | reverse complement strand
GTTTTGGGTGCTGTTCGCCCTTGCGCTGTTAAGTTTTCTTTTCATGTTCGGCGCGATTTACCTGTTGGCGACCCTCCGTCAACAGTACCCACAGGTGGAGCAATTCATCACCGGCATGCTGAAGGACCTGGACGGTTCCGGTACCACGTTTTTGAATTTCATGGTGGCTCAGGGCACGGTGACGATGATCCTGCTGGCGTTCGCCGGCTCGGTGCTGGCGGGCAACGACCACAGCCGGGGTGGCCTGATTTTTTACCTGTCACGTCGAATCAATGTGGTGCATTACGCGGCCGGCAAACTGCTGGCGATCGGATTGATCATCAGCCTGACAACCACATTGCCGGCGCTCGTTTTGTTTATCGAGTACGGTTTGCTTGGGGATACCGGAACATATTTTTGGGAAAAATACCCGATCTTCTTTGGAATACTCGGCTACGGGGCGTTACTCTCGGTGGCGATCGGGTTGCTGCTTTTCGCGCTGGTGTCTTGGATGCCGAAGCCTGTGCCGCTGGTGATGCTGTGGGGCGGGTTGTTTGTCTTTCTCCCGATCCTCAGCCGTATTCTTACTTTTGCGATGCGCGAACCGGGAATGCGTCGCCGGGATGCGCTGGAGGAGTCGCCGTGGAGGCTGCTCGATTTTTGGAACGACCTTTACATCGTAGGGAACAAGTTTTTCGGAGTGGACAAGCCGTTGTTCACCGGGGCCGTGGTGGTGGTTTGTGCGGTCTGTATTATTTCGGCGGTGGCCATCGTCGTTCGGTTGCGCCAGTTGCAGCATCAATCATGACCATCGAAGGCACAACCACCACCGCAGCCCGCCCCATCCTCGAGGTGGAAAATGTCTCGAAGTGGTTTGGGCCGCTGATGGCGCTGAACGACATCAGCCTCGAGATTGGCCCGGGCATCACCGGCCTTATCGGGCCGAACGGCGCCGGCAAGACCACGCTGCTCAAGCTGCTCACTGGTCAAAGCAAGCCTAACCTCGGTGGTGTGCAGATTTACGGGCACGACGCCTGGCTGGCCAAGGCCAAGGCGCATGTCGGCTTCTGCCCGTACGGCGACGCGACGTGGGATGAATTGTCCGGTCGCAAATTGGTTGCGGTGACCGCCGGGCTGCATGGATTCACCGGGGACGAGGCCAAACGCCGCACCGAGGCTGTGCTGGAGACGGTGGGCATGGCTGACCGCGCCGAACGGCCGGTTCGCACTTACTCGAAGGGCATGCGGCAGCGGATCAAGCTTGGCCAGGCGCTGATCCACGACCCCGACCTGTTGGTGCTCGATGAGCCGCTCAACGGCGTGGATCCGGTTGGGCGCGAGGAGTTGAATGAGTTATTTCTGCTCTTGGCCAAGGCCGGCAAGGCGGTGCTGATATCGAGCCATATCCTTAACGAAATGGACGAGTTGGCCAACCACATCCTGTTCGTCTGCCGCGGCAAACTGCTGGCCTCCGGTTCGCTCGAGACCATCCGCGAAGTGCTGGACGACTACCCGCTCAAGGTGCGCGTCTCGTGCGAATCACCTCGGCAATTCGCACCGCAATTGATGGCGCTCGAGTCGGTCAAGTCGGTGAGCGTCGAGCCGCCGGAGGATCTGTTTTTGGAAGTGCAAAACCCAAACCGGTTTTATGCCGAGTTTGGTGAATTCGCGACAACACACGACATTGGTTTAAACCGACTCAAGGCCACTGACACGTCTGCCGAGGCGGTGTTTGATTACCTGATGGAGCGGGCTGCGCGACCGGAGTAACGCATGGACAGCCAACCGAACATCTCGCGTTTTGCCGCCTGCCTGCAAGTGTTCCGGCTGACGCTGCGCCGACAGTTTTTTTCACGGCAGACGATTGTCATCGCTGTGCTGCTTCTTCTGGCGTTGGCCATCAGTGTTGTGTGGGCGGTGCCCAAGCCGTGGAATCCAGAACCGCGAACCGGTGAACAACTAGCCGAGCAGATTCTCTCGCCACTCTTCATGGGATTTTTGCTGCCACTCATCTCGCTGGGTTACGCCTCGTCAACCATCTCGGGAGAGCGCACCGGGCAAACGCTGGTGTACCTGCTGAGTACCAGCATACCGCGGCCGCAGATTTACCTGTCGCAATTCGCGGCGGTACTGCTGCTCACGATGGGCATCACGCTTGGCTGTCTGAGTATGATGTGCGTGACGGTTGGCATGGATGGCTTAGCGGTGCTGCGTGCATTCGCGCCGGTGGTGACCCTGGCCACGGTCTGCTATGTCGCGCTGTTTTTACTTTTCAGCGCCTGGCTGCGCCGGGCCACGTTTCTTGCGCTGGCCTACGCGCTGATGGTCGAGACACTTACCGCGAATATTCCCGGTGTGGTGAAGCGGATCACCGTCTCGTTTTACGCCAACAGCTGGCTTTACGACGACTCGTCGCTTGGCCTGAACCCGAACATCCCAGCCTACGATCCGGTCTCCGGCGGCACGGCGATCGGGGTGTTGATCATGGCATCGCTTGGTTTCCTCGCGCTTGGCATGTGGTTTTTTTCCCGAAAGGAGTACGAATAGTGGCCGGCCTCCGCCAGCTCGCCGAGCGGTCGCTTCGGAAGTTCGCCGGGCCAGTTTACCGGATGCTGCAGCGCCGCTCCGGCCAGCGCTTGGCCAAGCGCTTCGCCACTGCCGAGGATCGCTTCAAGCACATTTATGAGACCAACCACTGGGACGAGGCCGAGTCGGTCTCCGGCCCCGGTTCGACGCTGGAGGAAACCGAACCGATCCGCCGAGAGTTGCCGGCATTGCTCGCGGAGTTGGGTGCGTCGTCACTGCTCGACCTGCCGTGCGGCGACTTTCACTGGATGCAACACACCGATTTGTGCGGAGTGCGGTACATTGGCGGTGACTTGGTCGGCGACCTCATCGAGCGCAACCGGGCGGAGTACGCCCGCGATGGGGTGGAGTTCCAAAAACTTGACCTCGTCAATGACACGCTCCCAGCCGTCGATGTGATCCTCTGCCGCGACTGCCTCGTGCACCTGTCGTTCGCCGATGCGCAGGCTGCATTGTCCAACATCGCCCGTTCCGGGGCCGGGTGGCTGCTGGCCACCAGCTTCCCCAGCGTGACACGCAACGATGACATTGTTACCGGTCAGTGGCGTCCCATCAACCTGACGCTCCCGCCGTTCAATCTCCCCGAGCCAGAACAGGTCATCGCCGAAAACTGCAACGAAACCGAGTTTGTCGATAAAACCTTAAGCCTCTGGTCATTAGGGTAATAAAGATGTGCGTGCTCAACCGGAGGTTGAGGCTTCGTCTTGATGGCTAGGTCGTTGACGGAAAATTGTTGATTTAGGTATAGCGCTAACCAAGCGCGGCGTTGAACATCATTCATATAATCCGTGCCCAAAAAGCCTTGAGTCGCATTGGTGGCTCACCAACACTTCCTTGCGTGTTCCGAACGATGTCTCTTTGCGTTTTATTCGCTTGGCCAAGTTTGGTCGGGGCGGAGCATTGGGCTTTTGAGCCGCCGAGGAAATCGGAGCCCCCGGTAGTGCGAGATTCGACTTGGGTGCGGAATGGGATCGACCGGTTTGTCCTGGCGCGGATGGAGTCGGAGGGGATTGCGCCGTCTCTGGAGGCTTCCCGTTCGACTCTCGTGCGTCGGTTGTCATTGGACTTGACCGGGCTGCCTCCGACCCCAGATCAGGCGCTTGGCTTTGTGAACGACGATTCGCCGGAGGGCTATTCGCGCTTGGTTGAGCGGCTGCTCGCCTCGCCTCATTTCGGGGAGCGCAAGGCACAGGATTGGTTTGATCTCGCGCGGTTTGCCGACACGTCCGGTTATGCGGCAGACCGCACGCGCAACGTCTGGCCATACCGCGACTGGGTGATTGCCGCGTTCAACGAGAACATGCCGTTCGACCGGTTTTCGATTGATCAACTCGCCGGCGATCTCCTGCCGGGCGCAACGCCGGAGCAGCGGGTGGCCAGTGCGTTCCACCGGCACGCGATGCAGGCCAAGGGCAACAACCCGCGCAAGGAGGAGTTTCGCATCAAGGGCATTGTCGACCGGCTCGAGGCCACCGGTCGGACGTGGCTTGGCTTGACGCTGGAGTGTGCGGAGTGCCACGATCATAAGCACGACCCCATCAGCCAGCGCGAGTACTACGAGCTGTTTGCCATCTTCAATAACGTGCCGCATCTCGGCGCCGGCTACGGCGTGCACGGCCCGCTGATGAAGTACACGCCCCCGGCCGTTGGCTTGGCCAAGGCTGCTCCTACGATCGAGGTGCCGGTGATGG
>WTHH01000265.1 GCA_011523195.1 Verrucomicrobiales bacterium | reverse complement strand
GCGAACATACGGTACACCAGTTTTTTACTGGTAGACCAATCATCTCAAAAGTCGGTTAATTCTATCGCACGGCAAATCGCTGTGAATGGATGAGCACGCTTTATCTCGATATTTTTAGCGGCATCAGCGGCGACATGTTTCTCGGTGCGATGATCGACCTTGGCGTGGACGCCACCGAACTCGAGGCTGAGTTGGCCAAGCTGAATCTTGATGGCTACAAACTGCATGTCTCCCGCAAGACCAAGGCAAACATCGACGGCGTGAAATTTGACGTCCACCTGTTGCCAACCGGGGACGAGGTGGGAAAGTGCGACGGCGATGCTCACTCACACGAGCATAGCCACTCACACGAGCATTCCCATTCGCATGAGCACTCGCATTCTCATTCCCACAGCCACGACGGCGATGGGCATTCGCACGAGCGCAACTTTGCCGACATAAAAAAAATCATCCACGACAGTCCGCTCAGTGACTGGGTGAAGGAAAAGTCGGTCGCGGTGTTCCGTCGCGTGGCCGAGGCCGAGGGCAAGGTGCACGGCATGTCGCCGGACGAAGTGCACTTTCACGAGGTTGGTGCGGTGGACTCCATCATCGACATTATCGGCGCCTGCATTGCGCTGGAACGCCTCGGCAAACCCCGCGTGCTGGCCGCCCCGGTGGTTGAAGGCACCGGTTGGGTCAACTGCGCCCATGGTCGGTTCCCGGTGCCTACGGCAGCGACACTCGAGATTCTCGGTGCACGCGGCGTGACGGTGAACCAGTGCGATGAACCGCACGAACTGGTCACCCCGACCGGCGCCGCGATCCTTGCGGAATTCGCCGATAGCTTTGAACTGATGAAGGGCGTGACGCCGGAACGTATCGGATACGGCCTCGGTACGCGCGACATGCACACCCGGCCCAACGTCCTGCGTGCCGTGCTTGGGCAGACGGACACCGCGTCAGGCCAAGCGGCCCCGCTTGATTGGGAGCGCGACACCGTCACCGTCATCGAGACCAATCTGGACGACATTAACGCCGAGCACCTTGGCCACTTCGTTGAGACTGCGCTGGTTGCCGGGGCGCTGGATGTATTTCATACGCCGATCCAGATGAAAAAGAACCGCCCCGGCGTGTTGCTAACCCTGTTGTGCGACGTGGGTGATGCCGATCGTTTCAGCGAAATGATCCTGCGCGAAACCAGTGCGCTGGGCGTGCGTCGGCACACCGCTGAGCGGCGCAAACTCCAGCGCGAACAGCAGACCGTGGACACACCGCTTGGCCGGGTGCAGGTCAAGGTCGGCCGACTCAGCGGCGAAATCGTGCAGGCGTCACCCGAATACGAATCGTGCCGCGAAATTTCGGCAAACAAAAACGTGCCGCTGAAGGACGTCTACGTCGCAGCGCAAAAGGCGCTCGAAAAATAACCCGGAAAAATGGACGATAAACTTCTCGAAATCATCTGCTGCCCCGAGACACATCAACCGCTCCGCCGCGCGGATGTGGAGTTGGTCACCAACCTGAATCAGCGCATCGAGGCCGGCACACTGTTCGATCGCGTGGAGGAAAAGGTCGGCCAAAAAATCGACGGCGGTCTCCTCCGCGAGGATGGCAAAATTATGTACCCCATCCGGCAAAACATCCCCACGCTCCTTATCGAGCAAGGCATCCCCCTCGGCCAGTAGGTCAGTCAACAATCGATCCAACCACGTTGCTGCGGCCGGGTGAGCTTACAATCACTCACGCGAAGGCGCGAAGCTGCGAAGAAAATTCTGAAGGGATTTTTCAACATAGTCCAAGGTTGACCCGAGGGTTCTACCTTGGGATGAATGGATGAAAATGATCCAACTTTGAAGGAGTTGAACTTTCGTGATCAACATACAAACCACGCGTCTTTGCCGGGGGTGTAGTTTTGTTTGGCGAGTTCGGTCTCGATGAGTTCGCGGGCACCGGCGGCGCCGACGGCGATGATGAGCGGTGTGCCGTCGGGTGGAGGCAGCTCAGTGTCGGCGATCACGGGGACACCGTGAATTTGGGTGCCGATTTTTTTTGGTGAAACCTCGACGACGTGTCGGACGCGGAATCCCTCGCCCTGCAGCCAGCGCAACCACGGTTTGCCGGCCTGACCGGCACCCCAGAGATCGACTTCGCGGATGCCGCGCAGCGGGCCATCGATCAGGTGCGTGCGGCGGCAGCGGTCGAATGCCTCGGGGGAGTATCGCGGGTCATTGCGGGTGAGCCGTTGGCCGGAGTCGATCCAGTCGAACAGCACCTCCGGTACCTTGGCAGCCTTTAGCCCTTGGCCAAGCGCGCGGAGGCACAAGTCGTAATCCTCCGGCCAAGCCCCTTCGCGGTAGCCCAGTTCGAACACCTCGCGTTTGGCCATGAGGGTTGGGTTGACGATGGGCAGTTCGACGAAGCGCATGGCGACGATGCGGGCCGGTTCGGTTAGCGCGTTGCTCCACTGCTCGTAGCGTTGCAGGGAGGTCACCGCTTGGCCGAGCGCGTCGATGATCCGAACCCGGCATCCCACCATGTTGACGTTCGACTGCCGGAGGAGGTCGAGTTGTTTCTCGAGCCGTTTCGGATGGGAAAAATCATCAGCATCCATCCGGGCGATTACCGGAGCACGGGCCTCGTTGGTGCCCCGGTTGGCGGCGGCACAGACGCCGCCTAGTTCCTGTTGAATCAGTCTGAGTCTTGGATCATCGATTTGCCGGATGACCTCGGTGGTGTCGTCGGTGGAACCGTCGTCGATGATGATCAACTCCAGTTCACGATGGGTGGAGTTGAGGATGGAGCGGGCGGCCCGCTCGATGGTCGCGGCGGCATTGCGCGCGGGCAGCACCACGGAGATGGTCGGTGCCGACATGCGCTTAGCCAAGCGGGCAATTATTTGTTGGGCTTGGGCGCCGGCTTGGCCTGCTTTTCGTCTGCAGCCGGGATGAAGCCCATCGAGGCGGAGTTGACACAGTAACGCACACCGGTCGGGTTGGGGCCGTCATCGAAGACGTGGCCGAGGTGGCCGTCGCATTTTTTGCATGTGATCTCGGTGCGGATCATGCCGTAACTGCGGTCGATCGTCTCGGCAATGGTATTTTCCTTGGCCTTGAAAAAGGCGGGCCAGCCACAGCCGGAATTGTACTTGGTCGTGGAGTCAAACAATGCGGTGCCGCAGCCTTTGCAGGTGTAGGTGCCTTCCTTGAAGTGGTGGTCGTACTTGCCAGTGAAGGCGCGTTCGGTGCCCTTCTGGCGAAGGATGCGGTATTCTTCGGGCGACAGGATGGCCCGCCATTCGGCGTCAGTTTTCACGATTTTTTCGGGTGACTTGGTTTTGGGCTGGGTGGTGGGCTCGAACTGGGTCTGCGGTGCGATTTTGGCCACCGGCTGGGCAACGGGCTGCTGGGCCGGCGCCGTGGCGATGACCGGTTCCGGTTTTTCCTGTGGTTGTTCCACGGTTCCGGTCGCCGGTTTTGTGCTTTCGCCTGCGGTGGCTGATTCAGTGCTGGTCGTTTGTTTTGTGCCGCAACCCGCGACCAAACCGATCATGACCAATGAGCATACCTGAAATTTCATGGGCGAATTTTAATCACATAGGGCCGCTGTACCCAAGGGGAATTTCGAGCAATTCCCGGGTGATTTCGCCTTGAACTGTCGCCGCGAAATCCTAGCCTCCGGGGCCATCAATTTAATATGAATCATCGATTATTTGTTTCGGTTGCCGCGCTTGGCCTCGCGGTTGTTTCCGGGTTTGGGCAGGGGACGAAGGTCGACTACGAGCGGGCGGCCGAAATCCGAAAGCGCTACTCCGGCAAGGTGTACAACGAAAGCCTCCGACCGAATTGGTTTGGCGGGAACCAATTCTGGTACGAGACAAACGTGCGCGGCGAGAGCGAGTACGTGCTCGTCAACGGCGGCAAGGGCAAGCGGCGCGCCTTTTCCGACAAGGAGAAATTTGATGAGGCGCTGGAGCGGCGCAAGGCGCGGGTGGAGCGCCTGGCCAAGCGGCGCGCGGAGAAAGCCAAGGCAAAGGAGCGCTTGGCCAAGCGCAAGCCGGACACTAGCAAAAGTGGGCCGGTCTCGCCGGACGGCCGCTGGAGGGCGTTCATCAAGGATTACAATTTGTTCGTCCACGATCTGAAGGACGGCGCGGACATCCAGCTCTCCAAGGACGGCTCGGAGGCGGACCGTTACCAGCCGCCCTTCCTTTGGTCGCCGGACTCGAAGCATGTCGGGCTGATGAAGCGCCGTGATGTCAAGGTGCGGGAGGTGCACTACGTGGACTCCGCGCC
>WTHH01000379.1 GCA_011523195.1 Verrucomicrobiales bacterium | reverse complement strand
CAACTACACCGGTTACCCGATGGTCAAGTTAGCCAAGGAGATGGTAGCCAAGGGGGATCTCGGCGACATCATCAAGGTGGTGTGCGAGTATCCGCAGGGCTATGCGATCACCGCGCTGACCGGGGAGGATAAGTCCATCGCCAACTGGCGTGCAAATCCGAAAGTCGCCGGTGTATCAAACTGCATGGGCGACATCGGGACGCACGCGGAAAACCTCGTCCACTACATCACTGGGTTACAGATCGACTCTCTTTGCGCGGATCTCAGTGTCAACATTCCCGGTCGGACTCTGGATGACGATGGCAACGTGCTCGTCCGATTCAAGGGCGGTGCCCGCGGGATCATTTACGCGTCACAAGTCTCGAACGGTGATGAGAATGACCTCAATATTCGCGTTTACGGTACGAAGAAATCCCTCGAGTGGCATCAGGAGGATCCGAACGATCTCATCGTCAAGGATGCCCGTGCACCAAGGCAGATATATCGTCGTGGTAACTCCTACATCGGTGGAGCCGCCGCCGCGAATACGCGGATCCCGTTTGGCCATCCAGAAGGATTCATCGAGGCGTTCGCCAATGTGTACAACGCCGCAGCCGAGGCGATCCGTGACGAGATTGCCGGTAAGTATCCGCGAAAGAAGGGGTACGATTTTCCGGACATTAGCGACGGGATCATTGGCATGGCCTTCATCGAGACGGTTGTGAAGAGTTCCAAGTCCAAGGAAAAGTGGGTTAAATTTCCGCGCGTATAAACAACATGGCTACCAAAGTAGGAATAATCGGGGCTGGCGGGATGCTGCAATACCACGCGGGTGGATTCCGCGCTGGTGGGGCGGATATCGTTGCCATTTGTGATGTGAATGAGGCTGCTGCAGGCAAGGCCGCAGCTGATCTGGGCGTTGATAACGTATTTGGAGACGTCGGTGACATGCTGCAAAAGCTGCCTGAGTTGGACGCCGTCAGCGTCATCACGCCAAACCGTTTTCACAAGCCGTTGGCGGTGCAATTGCTCGAGGCAGGGAAACATGTCTTTTGCGAAAAACCACCGGCCCTGAACGCGGCCGAGGTCGCCGAGATGAAGACCGCGGCCGATGCTGCTGGGAAGGTTTTGATGTTTGATTTTAACAACCGCGCCCGGCCTGAGTCGTATGCCCTGATGGATTACATCAAGACTGGCGATGTCGGGACGATCAACTCAGCTCAAGCCAAGTGGATTCGCCGCACTGGTATCCCTGGGTTCGGTGGGTGGTTCACGAATAAAGAGTTGTCTGGAGGTGGGCCGGTGATCGACTTGCTGCACATGATCGACTTGGCTCTTTTTTACATGGGTAATCCGAAGCCGCAGCACGTACTCGCGCAGACATTCAATGATTTCATCGAAAACAAGTCATTCAAGGGGCCGTGGGGCATTCCGGATGTCGCCGATGGTGTCACCGATGTTGAGAGCGCGGCTCATGGGTTCGTGCGGTTCAAAACCGGCCAAGTGCTTTCCTATCAGGTTTCGTGGGCGGAGATGAACAAACGCGAGGAAGTGTCCGTGACGTTTCAGGGCAAAAAGGCAGGCGGCATGATTCGTCGCCTGTTCAACGTGGACGGTCTTGACGAAACTGCGGTGGACGACTGCGAGTTGTATGTCCAGGAGAATGGGCGTTCCGTGAATCGCTCCATCATCACCGAGCCGAATGAGGACATGGGGCGGATTCGCGCTGCACAAAACTTCGTGCTTACGGTCAAGGGCGAAGAGGAGCCGTTGAACACCCCGGATCAGGCGCTGTCGTTGATGAAGATCATCGATGCGACCTATGAATCGGCTTCGACCGGTCAGCCGGTTTCCATCACCTGATGCTGGCGCGATAGCTTAATTTCAGAAGTCCGTCGCGGTGGGCTTCTTTTTTCTAATGCCAAAGAAGACATTAAACATCGGCCTAATCGGCTATCTTTTCATGGGCAAGGCGCACAGCAACGGCTGGCGTCAGGCGCCGCGTTTTTTCGACATGAAACATGGCGTTCGGCTGCACACGATATGTGGCCGCAACGCCGCCGCCGTCGAGAAAGCACGGAAGCAACATGGATGGGATCATGCCGCGACCGACTGGCGCAAGGTGGTCGCCAATCCTGAAATAAATGTCATCGACATCAACACGCCGAACGACTCCCATGCCGAAATCGCGATCGCAGCTGCCAGGGCGGGCAAGCATATCCTCTGCGAAAAACCGTTGGCGATGAATGTGAAGGAGTGCCGGCAAATGCTGCAGGCGGTCAAAAAGGCCAAGGTCGTTCACATGATCTGCCACAACTACCGGCGCATTCCCGCCATCGCCCAGGCGAAGAAAATGATCGATGAAGGGGCGCTTGGCCAGATTCGCCACTACCACGCACGATATGCCCAGAGCTGGCTTGTGGATCCAAAGGCGCCTCGACTTTGGCGCATGCAGAAGCAGTACGCCGGCAGCGGTGCGCATGGTGACATTAACGCTCACATCATCGACCTCGCCCGTTATTTGGTGGGTGAATTCGATGAAATTACTGGTCAAATGCACACCTTCATCAAGCAGCGTCCCCTGCCGGATAACCCGAAGAAAATGGGGAGAGTGACTGTCGATGATGCCGCCCAGTGTATTGGCCGATTCAAGAACGGCGCGTTGGCTAACCTCGAGGCGACCCGCTATGCGACCGGCCGAAAGAATCGTATCAACATCGAGATCAACGGCTCCGACGGATCACTCGAATTCAATCTCGAGGATTTGAATCGGTTGAAGTATTTCGACAGCAAGGCCCCCGCCGACCGGCAGGGGTTTGCTGACATCATTGTCACCCAGCAAAACGGTGTGCATCCATATGTTGGACAATGGTGGCCTCCCGGTCATATTATCGGCTATGAACACACGTTCGTGCATGCCATCGCCGACTTCGTCAACGCCGTGGCCAAAGGTAGTTCGGTTCAGCCGACGTTCGAGGATGGCCTGAAAAATCAACAGGTCCTCGAGGCCGTGGAAAAGTCAGCCGAGACTCGCTGCTGGGTAAAAGTGTAGTCGGCAAGCCGCTTGGCCAAGTTAACGGGATCGCTAAGATAGCCGAGCGCAAAAAATGGAGGGACGAGCCTGCGAGTCCGTCAATCTATGAGAAAATTTCCTGCGTTTAGCCAAGCGCTTGGTTAGCTACTTATTTTTCCAAGGCCATGGCTTGGCGAGGGCAGCCACGGCCCAAGCTTCCCAATCATCGACCATGCGCTTGAGGAGCTTGGGGTGTTTCTCGGCGAGATTGTTCAATTCGGTGCGATCCGCCTCAATATCATAGAGTTCCCACGGGCCGGTTGACCCCTTGGCAACCAGTTTCCACTTGCCGTCACGCATAGCGCGATTGCCCTCGTGCTCCCAGTAGATCGGATTTTTGCGGCGCAATTTTTTGCCGTTGAAGGCGCGGGTGAGTGACACTCCCTGCAGGGGAACGATCTCAACCTCCCCGACTTTCTTCGGGTACTCAGTCTCTGCAAGGTCAACGCAGGTGGCCATGAGATCGATCAGGTGGCCGGGTTGGCCTTCCAGTTTTCCGTTGCGTTTTTTATTGATGCCCTTGGGCCAGTGAGCGATGAGCGGCGAACTGATGCCGCCTTCATGAACCCAGTGCTTGTATTCGCGGAACGGGGTGTTGCTGGCGTTCGCCCAAGCGAGTCCGTAGCCGTGGTAAGTATCATCTCCCGGCATGACGGAGGTGCCTTGTCGGATCACGCGTCCGTCACGGGTGCGCTTGGGTATCATCTCGGTTTGGAGGGCGTCTTTGGCCATCGGGATGATTTTGTCCGGATTGGTGTCCTTGTATCGAATATCCCTTTGCCGTCCCATGTTTTCAGCACAACCCCCGTTGTCGGCGAGGAACAGTATCAGTGTGTTGTCCAGTTGCCCGGTTTCTTCCAGCGCCTTCACGATGTTGCCGATCCCCTGGTCCATGCGGTCGACCATGGCTGCGTAGATTTCCATAAGGGCGATCTCCCATTCTTTGTTTTTCGCGTCTTTCCAGGCGGGAGCCTTTCCGTCTCGTGGTGACATTTTCCAATTCGCGTCGATTAATCCCATCTTGAGCTGTCGCTGGTAGCGTGCCTCGCGCATGGTGTCCCAGCCCTTGTCGTATTTGCCTTTGTACTTCGCGATGTCCTCTGGCAGCGCGTGCATCGGCCAGTGTGGTGCCGTGTGGGCGGCGTAAATGAAAAACGGCTGTTCCTTATCCTTGTGTTCGCGAATATAACGAACCGCGTGGTCATTTATCGCATCGGTGTAATAG
>WTHH01000570.1 GCA_011523195.1 Verrucomicrobiales bacterium | reverse complement strand
GTATAGAAAATAGAAAAATGATAATGAAATGGCGGTCTTGTTAGTCATTTGTTTAGTTGTTTGGTTTTTGGAATATTTTCATTACCATTTCGTTTGGTTGCCTAATATAATTACCAAAAATCACGAGAAATTCGTCTAAAGGAATTTTCATATGTTTTTTGAATGCCGCAGCTTTCCCAATTCTAGGAACATCAAAGTACCAATCTTTGAGCACTGTGGTTTCTTCGATGCCATTCTCGTGGATAAGGTAGGCCGTGGCCCACGCCCCAAGCATATAATAAACCTGTGGGGCTTCGCCTGATTCCCAGTAACTTTCATCGTCCAGCCTCCAATCATCTTTGCCAGCGATGAATTCATTGATGCCGGGGCGGCCGATGTTGCTCCCGTTGTCCCTTAGGTCTAACATATATTTTTTAAAGTCTATCAAACCAAGTCGTTCCATAAATACTGCTGAACTGTAGGTGGCCATTCCCTCCGACATCCACGAACTGAGGTTTCGGTCGGAATCCCGATCGGCATATGAATCGCAATGGGCAATCTGGAATACGTGATGATATTCGTGGAGCGCTCCCCAGGTGTTTTCGACTGGGTCGTTCTGGCGTCCAATTGAGTTCGTGGTGACGTCCTCATAAACACGCCTGGGAGGCTTGCTCCAAGTGAGGCCGCCTTCGGCTTTTCCTTCCAAGACAGCTTGAATCTCGTTTATCACGTTAGGCCGCCTCAGGTATTCCTTGATCTGTTGGTTGGGTAAAATTGTAGAATTAGGATTGATCCTGCTTTTAGCTCGTTCCCGGTAAATGTTCAAAATGCTTTTTTTGTCTCCAGGCCCAAGTAGATAAACATGGTAAGGGCCGTAATTCCCAAAGTAGTTAATCGCATAATCCAGCCCTCGCCTGTAATACTTGACCAACGTGCCATCCTCGTTAAGGCCTTTCGCTACATGCAAAACTGGATTGGCCTCTGTTTGAGAATGTAACGATGAGAAGGTCTCCTGATGTCGCTCGACTTGTGATTCATTAGCTACAACTGTAGTATAGCCTATCACCGTTATTAATATTAATGCGGTGGTGGATTGCATTTCCCCGAATGTGTTAAATGCTAGATTCAGAATTGTGGGCCCTACTTGAAAACTGCCCCTTCAAAATCGAGCTGATATATAATTCCTTGATTGTACCCCACCGCATAAATGTTACCGCTGCGATCTTGTCCAAATGAGACGAGACGATCGGGACATGTTCCTATTTCTCGAATTGTTTTTAATTTTCGATTTTCATGCCGAATTCCCCAGATGCGTCTGGACTGGTAATCCGCGCAAATGTAGACACCGTCGAATGATGAGGGTTTATCAGTGTCTGTCCGGATAACGTACCCTCCAGTGATGGAGACTCCATGTTTGCGTCGAAACGACACGACAGGTGGTGTGTATTCGTTTTTTTCCTTTCGGTAGCGTGTGGAAAACAGTTCGAATCCCTCATAGACATTCCATCCGTGGTTTTCTCCTGCGCGAACGATCGCGATCTCTTCAAACCTATTTTGACCGACATCCCCGACCCATAATTCGCCATTTGCAGGGTCGAAACTAAATCGCCAGGGTTGACGTAACCCGTATGCGAAGATCTCCGGAAGGACTTCATGATTTTCGGGGTCAATGAAAGGATTGTCCCTTGGAATACCATATGACTTACCTCCTTTTTGGTCATCTACGTCTATACGGAGCAGTTTGCCAGAATAATCGGATAAATCCTGGGCGTGACCGTGGGGATCCTCCTGTGGCCCGCCATCTCCTACGCCGATGTAGAGAAACCCGTCCGGGCCAAACTCCAGTCCGCCACCGTGGTGAAACTGTGTGGCTACTTCAAACTCCAAGACTTGGCGGGTGGGTGTTCCGGAATCTTTAAGAAGATTCTCGTTGGCGATTCGTTCCCCAATCATCATGCCGCGTCGAGGACCGTCTTTTATCTCGTGCATAAAATAGTACCTGCGGTTTTCTGAGAAATTTGGGTGAAATGCCAAGCCCAGTAATCCTTCGTCGTTGGTCACATACACTTCTTCCGGAATCTCCAAAAACGTGGAATGTAATTCGCGTCCATCGTCATCCCTTTCGAGAATGGATATCCGGGCACGGCTTTTTTCGAGTACCACAAACAAATTCTTGATACGGGGATGTTCTCCAAACCAGACTGGTTTCTGTAGGCCAAGCGATTGGCCGAAGAGAGGGGTTAACTTGATTGGTGCTGCCAAACGCTCAATTTCTGCGGGTGTTCCTTGTGTGTTGCGTTCGGTTGATGACTTGTCTTTCAGATTTTCCAGATAGGCAATTAGGTTTGAAAACTCGTCCTTTGAGAGGGTGGCGTAAAGGTTGGATGGCATCATTGATACTGGACTGGTCGAGTGATCCTTAATATCTGACTTGGCCAAGCGATGGCGAATATCCCCGGGGCCGGCGATGACGAGTTGTTCGGCAGACGAATGCTTGATGATTCCGCTGAAGACTGCATTGTCCTTCATCTTAATCACGGAGAGTGAATAGCCTGTCATTATGTTCGCTGAAGGCTCTAAAATTGATTGGATGAGATCTGCTCGGGAGAATTTATCGCCTGCTGCGGCAAGATCCGGGCCGGCCATTCGGCCACTACCGTCAGTCGTATGACAAAGGGTGCATTGAGTTCTCTTGGCCGAGAAAAGTTTTTCTCCGGCTTCAGGATTGCCATCACGAGACATCGCATGTTTCCGGTAGTCTTCGACGGACGCAACTTTGAGGGGAGGAGACTCGGTTTTGGACTCCTGATCTTGACCTTTGCAATAGAGAAGGGCAGGGAGTGAAAACAGAGTTGCCACCAGATTGGGTTCGCTGGGCATGCAGAAAAGGATGTCGAAGCCGCGGTTGCAGTTCAAGCCCTTGGGCAATGTAGTTTGCAAAAGATGCATGTTTACGCCACTGTCCGCAGAACACTTGGGCTAAGTCCCGGGATCAAAAACGAAAATATGACCCATTTACAAAGAGCCCCCATTCTAAATTCCTATGCAATTGGATACACGGCTGCGTTAATAATTTGTGTCTTATTTGTGGCGTCGAGTGCGTTCGGGGCACCCGAGCACAAGCCGTCTGAAATGCCCTCCGCCAAGCCTGAATCTGTCGATATGACTACAGAAGGGCTGCGTCGAATCGACTCAGCCATTCAAGAACAAGTCACCGCCGGACATATTCAGGGAGCGGTGACTGTAGTGGCTCGGCGGGGAATGGTGGTCCATTTTTCATCGCACGGGCAAATGGATGTGAAGAAAAAGAGGCCGATGGAGCATGATGCAATTTACCGCATGGCATCCTCGTCGAAAGCGGTGCTGGGTGTAGCGGCAATGATCTTGATTGAAGAAGGCAAAATGCAACCAAACGATCCGGTTTCCAAATACATCCCGGCCTTCGCCAATGTGAAAGTGGTCGAACTTATTGATGCGAATTACAAGGAGGCCAAGTCGGCTTCTGCGAAACCGAAGAAAAAATTCAAAACTGATGTTCCGAAATACAGACTTGTGCCGGCGGAGACCCCGGTGACAGTTCACCATTTGCTCACACATACCTCCGGGATTATGAGCGGTGGGTACGGTCATGCTGTGAATCCGGTTAAACGAACAGCCGAGGATACTCTTGCCACTTATGTGACAAGGATCGCAAAAGTGCCATTGGACTTTCAACCCGGTACACGCTGGAGCTACAGCCCTCGCACGGGATTGGATGTGGTTGCACGGGTCATCGAGATTATTTCCGGAACCTCGTATGACAGATTCCTCCGGGAAAGAATTTTTGAACCGTTAAAAATGAACAGTACCTATTTCAATCTACCGGAAACATTGGAGACCAAAAGGGTTGTTCTGAATGCGGATTGGGCGAAGGCGAAAGGCTGGGGTAGGAGAACCAACTATTACTCCGCTTCGGGTGGCCTTTCGAGTACTGCAGAAGACTTCCTGCATTTTCAGCAAATGCTATTAAACGGAGGAGTGCTGTTTGGCCATCGAATTCTCAGTCCAGATTCAGTGGCTATGATGCATAAAAATCATGTGAGAGAACTTTATTCTGCGGGCAAAAAAGGCAAGAAAGGAACTGGGTTTGGATACACCGTAGCCGTCACACTGGAACCGGAAGAAGCCGGAAATCATCGTGGCAAAGGATCCTACGGATGGGGCGGAGCGTTTGGAACGATGTCATGGTCTGACCCCGAAAACGAGTTGGTGGTTGTGATCATGCTTCAGCAACCGCACGGATACACTCTGCGTGAAAT
>WTHH01000558.1 GCA_011523195.1 Verrucomicrobiales bacterium | reverse complement strand
AACCTCGCTCACCGGCCATCAGATCTCACGCCGTGGCGGTGTGGTCGATTGTGAACTCGCCGGTGATCGAGTGCTGCTCGGCGGCCACGCCGTGACGGTGCTCGCTGGTGAAGTGCTCGCTACGCCAACCGGGGCTTGACCCACCATCGGCCGAGGCTCACGTTGCGGCGTCCTGATGGAGAACGATAACCAGACCGATCCCGCGCAAATCGCCCGGCATGTGCAGCAAAGCCTACCTGCCGATGGCCTGTTTGCCGGTCACCAATGGCGCGTGGCCACGCGTCCGTTCCCGCTCGACAAAAAGACCGTCAAGCAACTCGAGAAACTCGGGCGTATGCTGCTCAAGTTTTATCAGGCAACGAACATGATTTACCGGTGGAGCGTCGAGGGGCGACTGCCGGCATGGCCTGCCGAGTGGCTGGACCGGGGCAAGCCTCAATCGATCATTGACCTCCAGCGGCACAAGGCATTTCGCCTCGACCTACCCCGGGTGATCAGGCCGGACATACTGCTGACCGAGGACGGCCTGAAAATCACGGAACTCGACAGCGTTCCGGGCGGCATCGGGCTGACCGCCTGGCTCAACCGTACCTACGCCGAGGCCGGGACCGAAGTGCTTGGCAGCACGACCGGCATGCTCGACGGGTTCGCCGGCATCTTCGGCGATGCAAAACAAATTCGGCTGATCGTCTCGGAGGAATCGGCCACGTACCGGCCGGAGATGGAGTGGCTGGCCGGGCAAATCGCACCCGGGCGCATGAGCGTCCACGGGCAGGAGTTCACCGGCTTCTCGGAGGGCGATGCGGTGTACCGATTTTTCGAATTGTTCGACCTGCCGAACATCCCTGCGGCCGACGAACTACTCCAACGCGCCACCGACCAGACGCTCACGCTCACCGCTTCGCCGAAGTCGTTTCTCGAGGAGAAAATGACCTTCGCGCTGTTCCACAATCGCAACCTCACCGAGGCGTGGCGGCAGCAACTGGGCGAGAGCTTCAAGCGCACGCTCGAGGCGTTGCTACCGCAGACGTGGGTGATCGACCCCTCACCGATGCCGCCGCACGCGGCCTACCCCGGGCTTGACCTTACGAACTGGGCGCAGCTCAAGGAGCTTTCGCAGAAGGATCGCAACCTGATCCTCAAGATTTCCGGGTTCAGTGAACAGGCCTGGGGCGCGCGCGGCGTCTGGCTGGGGAGCGATCTGCCGCGAGCCGAATGGGCGGCGGCGGTCGATGAGGCGCTGGCCGTGTTCGGGCAGTCACCCCGCATCCTACAGCGTTACCACCGGCCAAGCCGGGTGGATGCGGAGTGGTATGACTTCGAGCTTGGCCAAGCGCAGCCGATGCAGGGCCGCGTACGGCTATGCCCGTATTACTTTGTCCACGGCGGATGGGATCAGGCTCAGGCGACGCTTGGAGGAGTGCTGGCCACGATCTGCCCGGCGGACAAGAAGATCATCCACGGAATGAGCGAGGCAATCTTGGCTCCGTGCGCGCTTGGCCAAGCTTGATCGCTTGACAATGCACTTAGCCAAGCGAACCCTCTGCGTGCATGAAATTGGTATCAAAGTGGATTGTCCTGGTTGCCCTAGCGCTGTGTGTTGCCGGGTGTGCCGGCAAGAAAGAGCTGCGTCGTCTTGAGAACTCTTATCAGGAGCAACTCCAGGAATACGCCCAGCAACTTCAGGTCGGCGAATTGACAAAAACAGAGCACGACAGTAAAGTTGCCCTCCTCAATTCGCGTTACGGCAACCGCCGGGCGCAGTTGGAGCGGCAAATCTACGGCACAGGCGCCCCCCGCCAAAGCCCCTCGGTACTGGGCAACTCCACAAGGCCGACGCGGACCCGCCGTTAACCGGTTGGGGCTACTGCCGTTACTTCCTTTTTTTCGTCAGGCGAAATAGCTCGACCGGTGCGCGTTGCTTGAGCAACTCGGCGTGGCCGTCGAAGAAGTTTGAGTTGGCAGTCCCGAAATCCTTCCGTGAAGTGCTGCCGGACATGTAGAACGAACTCTTCTCGTTGCCGCCACCGTGCCGGTACAGCACGTTGCCTCCGGCCATCGGTGTGCCGTTGTCACTTTCGTCGGGATAAAGCGCGGCGTTGAAACCGTCGATGTCCGCCGCGAGAATGGTACCGGAAGGAGACTTTATTTGGGACATCTTGAACGTCTTGTTTGCACCCTGAAAGTTGTGGTTCATGGCGTAGGTGTAGTCGTCACGCCAGTCGTTGTACTTTTTCCGTTTCACGCTGCCCGGGCAAATAAACACGCCCTTGCCAAGGACGTCCGCCTCCTTGCCGAGGTAGGGCTGAATCACACGATACCAGAGTCGGTTTTTCATGACGCCGTTCTTGTCCTTTAACTGAAACGGCGGCCAGCACCTCGGCACTTCGTTTGTGTCGTGCTCGTAAAGCACCATGGCCAGGCCAATCTGCTTCACGTTGCTCATGCACCTCATCTCAACCGCCTTGGACTTCGCCTTGGCCAGTGCAGGTAGCAGCAGGCCGGCTAGGATCGCGATAATCGCGATGACCACCAGTAACTCAATCAGGGTGAACCCCTTATTTTCTCTATTTGTTTTCATCAGAAATTGATTCGCCAACAGGAAAGTATTCCTCCATCAGCTTCCAGCAAACCAGCTGCATGCGCGGCATATGGAAAGGGCCCTTCCATAGATTGCCCTTCAACGGCACGGAAACCCGGCCGTCCCTGTGAAGGTAACCGTACCACTCCCCATGCTCTTTGTCAGCAAAACGGGCATGTGCCCAATCGTGCACCAATTGGTGCATGGTGGCGTATTTTTCCTCGCCGGTCAGGGACAAGGCGAGTAGCGAAGCGATGATGGCCTCGTTGTGCGGCCACCAGAATTTCATGTCGTGCCAATACTCCTGCACCGGCTTGTCGTACACGTCTCGAAAATAAAACAGTCCACCGTACTCGCCGTCCCAGCCCCTTGCCATCATCCAGTCCAGAATCTGGCAACCGGTACGGATCAGGTCCGGATCGTTGCCGCGGAGCTTGGCCTCCCAAAGGATAAACCAGGCGCACTCGATCGCATGGCCGGGGTTGAGTGTGCGACCGTCAAAGTGATCGATGATCGAGCCGTCCGGCGCGACCATCTCCATCACGCACTCGATCTCAGGCTTCATGAAGTCTCGGCGGATCTCCTCGATGGCGTCGTCGATGTCCCCGGTCAACGAGTCGTCGCCAAGATTCAGCCGCAGCTCCTGCGCGGTAACCATCTGGATCATCGGCTCGCCGATGGCCTTGGCCGGTCGGGTGTCGGTGAACTTCGGCTTGGCCAAGCGCGGCTCCGCGAAGTGGCGCTTGGCCAAGCGAAACAAATCCCGGGCCGTCTCCGCGTGGGCCTCCTCGCCAGTCGCCCGGGCCATGGCCGCGTACGCGATTGCGCCGAAGCACTCGGTGAACACATAACGCCGCTTGCGGATCGGCCGACCGTCGCGGGTGAGGTGAAACCACATGCGACCATCGGTATCCCGCCCATGTTTCCCGATGAAATGGAGCCCGCAACTGGCCCATTCCAGCCAGGCGCTGTTTTGCTCCACGGTGTTGAACAGCGTCGCGAGCAACCAGGTACCCCGGCACTGCTGCCACATGCCCTTGTCATCGTCGAGTAGGCTACCGTCACGATCACGGGCCAAGAGAAACCCGCCCTGTTCCTCGTCAATGCATCGCGGAAACCAGAACGGCAACGTGTCGGACAGCAGCCCGTCACGGTATTCCTTCAGATAAAACTCACGCTGTTTTGCATTCATCGATCCACTCGAAAAAATCGGCCGAGTCCAGTTTTTGACCGGAGGGGTTGGCCAGCGGCGGCCGCGCCGGGCGCCATCCACTCCAATCCACTGCATGATTTTCTTCGCGGCGGGAAGATAGCCAAAAGAGGTGATCACCTCGATACTCTTCGCCGCCATCGCCTGCCACTGGGCAGTCTCGTTCGTGTTCCCCGAACTCAGCGCATCCAAGACACAATGGTAGATTGGTGCGGCAAAATTATAGCTGCTCCCAACCGCCCCGTTGCAGCCGATCTACATCCCCTCGAGGAACAACTAGTCGAATCCCCAGAAAATCTCTGGCGCATTTTCCGTAAAGAAAATGCGTTTCAACTGGTCGACGTTTGGGTTGGAATATTATAGGCCGCAAACCCCGAAAGCGTTTCCTGCGCGCGCCGGACGAATTAATACGTTTCAATCCTCACGCCGGTCATCGCCAGAATGTCGTAAAATAAAACGGCATCCGCCCGGCCGGATCCACGATCAGGGTGAACC
>WTHH01000533.1 GCA_011523195.1 Verrucomicrobiales bacterium | reverse complement strand
CTTCAGGGATCGCACCAAAAGGGGACAACGCCGCGAAGTACTCAAACTGGATGGCGGTCAGGTAGCTGTTATTACCGTGCAACACGACCGTGTCGCCCACCTCACGTCCGGACAGGTAGGTTTTACCGAGGGATTTCTTGGCGTTCTCATACACGATCACCTCGTTGTTGGTCCCATCCGGAACACCAGATAGGCGGGAGCCGAAATTGGCGTTCTCCTTGACCGACTTCAGTTCCCAGCCATCCTTGGTTTTCTCCCAAAAATCATTATGGCTTTTACCGACAGTTGGAGGATCGTAAAGCAGCAAACCCGCGCGCCCAACGCCGAGGTTGATGAACTCCACCGACCAGGTGACCTCCTTCGTATCCTTTGGCAGTTTAAGGTTCAGGCCTCGTGCAGTGACGGTGTTATAATTGTTCTGGAGTTTGAAATTGCCGCTCTCAAAAAGGAGCGTGCCCGGTTTTCTTGCCACCTCCCTGTCTTCGAAAACCAGGTCGAACGAAACAACCGTCGTTTCAATCTTCTGGCCAAATATCGTGCTGCTCACCGCAAGTAATGCGACGAACATGCCAAGCCTCCGAGTGATACTACCTCTATTTTTCATAAGCACTTAGAAAGAATTGGGTCGCGAAGGCGACCGGGGTCAAAACTCTTCCGCGGAATAGGCATCAGCGTCAAGGCTGTTGTGGATTATCAGTAATTCAGTCAGCCGATTGGCCAAGCGCTTGGCCTACGCCTGCAGCAGCGTGGCCACTTGGCCAAGCGCTTCGTCCAGCTTGGCCGGATCCTTGCCGCCGCCCCGCGCCGCGCCCGGTTTGCCGCCGCCCTTGCCCCCAACGACCGGCGCGATGGCCTGAATGATCGCCCCGGCCTGCACACGATCGGTCAGGCCATCAGACACGCTTGCCACCAGCGCCACGCGGCCACCCCCGCCTGAGCCGACCACGATCACGCCCTCGAACTCCCCCTTGATCGCATCGACCACAGATTGAGCCTGGTTGCCATCCGCTTGGCTAAGGTTTGCCGTGATGAGGTTGATGCCGTTGACAGTTTGGGCCTTGGACAAAAGCTCCTTTGCCTGGCCAGCCGCCTGGCTTTGCTGCATGGCCTTGAGTTGTATTTCCAACTTTTTGACCTGCTCTAGCGAGGCGGTGATTTTCTTCTCGAGATCACGCGCCGGCGTGTTGAGTTGCTCGGCCATGCCGATCAACCGCCCGGCATCAAAGCGTGCCTGCGCCGCCGAAACCAACCCAGCCGTCGCCTCGACCCGCCGAACACCAGCGGCGACCGCCGACTCGGAGTGGATTCGAAACAGCCCGACTTCACCGGTCGCCCGGGTGTGCGTGCCGCCGCACAACTCCATCGAGTAGCCGTTGAGTGCGTTGGCTTCACCCCCGATTTGCACCACACGAACAGAGTCACCGTATTTGTCGCCGAAGAATTGCAGTACGTCATCGCGGCCGGCGATGTCGCTATACGCCGTCTCGGTCCAGCTCACGCTGGCATTCTCGAGGACGCGCTCGTTCACCAGTTGCTCAATGTCCTGCAACTGCTGCACCGAAAGAGGCTGGCTGTTGAAGTCGAACGTCAACTTGCCCGGGCCAACAAACGAACCTTTCTGTGAGGCTTCAGGCGAAGTTACCTCGTGCAGCGCCCAGTGAAAAAGATGCGTCACCGTGTGATGCCGCTGGATGGCGGCGCGTCGAGCCGTGTCGATTTGCAACGACACCTCACTGCCCTGCCCGGGAACCCCATCGCCCTTGATGACGTGCAAAAAAGCGTCTCCCACTTTTTGTGTGTCAACGACCTTCCATTCCCGGCCATCAAGCGTGAGCGTGCCGGTATCGCCCAGTTGGCCACCCATCTCGGCATAAAACGGGGAACGATTCAAAACGACAGACGTCCGTTTTTCATCCTCCACCACCTCAAGCACCTTCGCCGTGGACGCAGCCTCTTCGAACCCAACGAACTCCGTGCTGGCATCCGTCGAAAGGCTGCTGACACTGATGACCTCCTTCTTTTGGGCCGCGCGGGCACGCTCCCGTTGCTCGGTCATCATTTTTTCAAAGCCAACATTGTCCACCTGCAACCCGGCCTCGCGAGCCATCAACTCCGTCAAGTCCAGTGGAAAGCCGTAAGTGTCGTAAAGTTTGAAGGCAAATTCGCCGGAAAACTCCTTCCCTTCTCCCAACTTATCCGCCTCTTCCTTGAAAAGGTCGATGCCGCGGTCGAGGGTCTTGTTGAAGGACTCCTCCTCGGCACGGATGGTGTCCGAGACGAGGTCGCGCCGTTGTCTGATCTCCGGGAAAACATCACCCATCGACTCCACCAACACATCCACGAGCTTGTAAAAAAACGGTTCCTGAAAACCGAGAGCACGCCCGTAGCGCACAGCCCGACGCAGGATGCGTCGCAGCACGTAGTTGCGGTCGGTGTTGCCCGGGATGATGCCGTCCGCGATGGAAAAACTCAGCGTCCGAATGTGATCCCCTATCACGCGAAACGCCACGTCGATTTTCTCCTGCTCCGTCGGTTCATTGCCCGGCAGAGTCGAGGTGTAACGCTTACCGCTTTGTTTCTCGAGCTCGGCAAAAATCGGGCTGAACACATCGGTGTCGTAGTTCGAGACAGTCTTGCTAAAATCGGTAAAGCCGCTGGTCGTCTGCATGATGGCCGTGACGCGCTCGAAACCCATCCCAGTGTCAACGTGCTTCGCCGCAAGCGGCGAAAACGTGCCGTCGACGTTCGCGTTGTACTGGATGAAAACAAGGTTCCAAATCTCGATGCACTCCGCACTGTCGGCGTTGACCAACCGCCCTTTCGTATCGCCTGCCTCGGTGAGGTCCACGTGCAATTCGCTGCAGGGGCCACACGGGCCGGTGTCGCCCATCATCCAGAAATTGTCCTTCTTGTTGCCGTAAACGATTTGAACATCTGGGTCGAGCCCGGCCTTCTCGAAAATGGCCTTCCAGAAATCGTACGCCTCCTGATCCAATTCGCCCGGGTCGCCCTCGCCCGGCTTGTACACCGTGGCGTAAAGGCGCTCCTTAGGGAACTTCCAAACCTCGGTGATCAATTCCCATGCCCACTCGATGGCTTCCTGCTTGAAATAATCTCCAAACGACCAGTTGCCGAGCATCTCGAAGAAGGTGTGGTGATAGGTGTCCATCCCCACATCCTCGAGGTCGTTGTGTTTGCCCCCGGCGCGGATGCATTTCTGCGTGTCGGTGGCGCGGCCCGGCGAATACGGGCAGGTTTGTTCACCGAGAAAAATCGGCACGAACTGGTTCATCCCTGCGTTGGTGAAAAGCAGGTTTGGCGCGTCAGGCATCAGGCTCGCGGACGACACGATCGTGTGCTGCCTGGCCTGAAAAAAATCAAGAAAAGATTGTCGAATCTCCGAACTGGTCATCATCGTCGCCGGAAAATGGCGGCAGGAAGAAAAACCGCCAACGTGCACGGCTGCAAGCCAAACCACAGGTGAATTGAACAAATCGGCCCGCAACACGGTCTCAGGCCGGGATCGCTTGGCCAGGCGGGGATGATTTTTCGCGTTTCCCCGGGCCATCCGTTTCGTTAGACTTCCCTCCCATTTTGGAAGGGAGACCGCGTGCACTTCGAAAACTCACAACTCCTTTGGTTGACGGCGCTAATCGTGCCATTGCTCGGGCTGTTTTTCTGGTGGGCATGGCGGCGGCGTGCACGGCTGTTGACCCAGTTCATCCACGCCAAGCTCGCCGATCAGCTCACGCTTGGCCTCTCCCATGGCCGCCGCTTGGCCAAGCTCGGCCTGCTGCTGGTCATCACCACCCTGCTCATGCTGGCCCTGGCCCGGCCCAAGCTGGACTACGAATGGCAGGAGACAGAGATGCGCAGCCTCGACATCCTCGTCGGGGTGGACACCTCACGAAGCATGCTGGCCACGGATCAAAGTCCCAACCGGATCGAGCGGGCCAAGCTCGCCGTGCTCGACCTGATGCGCTTGGCCAAGCGCGACCGGCTTGGCCTGATCGCCTTCTCCGGTACCGCCTTTTTGCAGTGCCCGCTGACTATCGACCGCAACGCCTTCGTGCAAAGCGTCAATTCACTCAGCACGGACATCATCCCCCAGGGCGGCACCGCGCTTGGCGAAGCGATCAATGAAGCCATCCGCACGTTTGAAAAGGAGGAGGACAACCACAAGGTACTCGTATTGATGACCGACGGGGAAGATCACGAGGAGGGCATCGCCGGGGCGATTCAAAAAGCCAAGGACATCGGCATGAAAGTGTTCACCATCGGGCTGGGCTCGCC
>WTHH01000282.1:1615-4301 GCA_011523195.1 Verrucomicrobiales bacterium | reverse complement strand
GCTGAATTCTCAACTCGCCCAGATTCAATCACCGGCTTATTATGACTCTTCGAAAGTGGAACCGATCGGTTTAAATTAATTTTTGATTCAGTCGATTTGGCAGACCGACGATCATTTTCTAGATGCACTTCGGCAGCGGTTTGCCGGTTAGCACTCTTCGTTATTGGACGCTTCAAGTTATCATCTTGGTCGGGTTGCGCCAGCGAATGAACGTTTTCCGCACCTGATTTATTAACAATCCGAACAGCCTTATCGACTCGAGCATCTGAAACGCCCCGCTCCCGCATTGTCGAAGCCAACTGCTTTAAATCTCCTTCCGGAGTAGTTATTTTTTGAAACTCAATTTTCTCAACAGAAGCAGAAGTTGCAGGCTGCTTCGACTTGCCAACTCGTGCATTTGAATCGTTTTGCTCTCGGACAATCGGGACCGGCTGTTTCAATACCGCTTTCGGCTTAGATAACTTCGTCAGGCTAATATTTCTTGCAGGAGTACTAGTTGTTTCAGGCAGGTTAAGTTTGCCGCCTTTCACTTCTGATTTGTCCTGTTCTTGATCAAATGAATTTGACCGGTTCAATGCCCTTACGGAAATTGTGGGATTATTTGACTCGACTCGACTTTGTAAATCCCTGCTGACCGGTTTGGTCGGTTGTCGGTTTAGGGTGACATTTTCCCCTGTAACCGTGATCGATCGATTTGCGCTAGAATTCGATTCTTTCAGCTTTGCATTCGAAGCGGTAACGACCGCATCCTCAACCTGGGATTGTGTAACTGTAGGAGTCGTCGGCTGCTTGGCCAAGCTCTTGGCCTCGGCGTTTTCGATCAGACATAATGACTCTGAATTCTTTTCGCCTTGGTCAACAACCGGCTTATCAATACCTTGGCCGGTCTGTTTTTCACCCTGTTTGGATTGCAGTAATCCTGAAAACGGCTTTTCCTTTGATCCTGCATTATTCCCCTTACCAGAAACTGAAATATCTGACTCCATTTTTGAGGAGCCAGATTCAGCGATGAATGATGGTAAGGCTGGTGAAATCATTTATCGTCAGGTTCAACTGGGATATACTCGTCGACTCTTTTGAACGCCTCTAGGATTTTCTTCACCAACTCTTTGTCTTGTTGAGTTCCCTTATTTAGTTGGCTAATAATTTTCGCCTTTTCCGGTGTCTCCATATAATAAAGCAACTTCGCGCTTTCGATCGGGTTTGTTTGCCCACGAATAGTGACGACGGCATCTGCGGGTCCCATTTCGGTTAACATGGCCGCAATTTCCTTTAGTTGTTTCATTTCTGTCTCCTTGATTTGTGACCGTGCAGATTCCAGTTTATTGCTCAGAGCCAGCCGGGCCTGATTAATGCGATTGGTCACGGTGGCCAGGTTAGTCCACTCCGACTCTAACTGACTCTGCACCTGCTCCACTCTTCCCTCTCTATCCCGAACATTTTTTAGACGGCGTTTTAGTTCCTCCATTAGCGTTTGAATCTCAGGATTGTCGAAAGTCATTCTGTTCGCGGAAACAAAATTTTCAAGTTCCAACGCACTTTCCCTAATTTTTTTTTCATCAAACTCCTCATCCTTAAACCGCCCTCCCGGAGTGGTTGTGTGCACCAATTGAATTGCCTTCAGTGCCGCATCTGAATCGTTAATCTTCTTTGCCTCGCTTTTTACGTAAGTATTAATTGCCGGCAACAGAAAATATTGCGTGGCAATCGCAAGTGTTGCCACGATCAATAGCGCAACGATGACTGGAGCGATTAGATTTTTCATGACTTTAGGCGCACCTCATTTCCATGCCGTTACCTACCCCTTGGACCACCAGTTCATCCAACTGTTTTTGAGCCTCTTGCCGTTCCTTGTGTTCGTACTCCTTCAGGCGACGAACTCGGATGGACTCGATGGTATCGAGCTTGCGTCTCGCTGAGAGCAATGCTTTTCGACACGCCTCAACCCGTGCCTGATATCCTTCCAGTGTCATTTGGCGGTTCTCACGTTCGTTCTCCAACGAGACCATGAATTGGCGAAGTTGCACAACGAGACCAGAATCGGTTCCATTGGACATCGACTCACGAAAAGCTTCCCGAGCCTGCCCAATCCGGGCGTTGACTTCGTCCACCTGTTGTTGAGCCTGATTCATCTGAACCATCTCAACGGCCAACTGATCCTTGGCCCGCTCGACTGCTTCCTCCCGTAGGCGAAGCACACTTTCCAGTGAAAATTGAAATGGCATTATACAGTCGTTTCAGTCGTTGCGTTTTGGCTAACAGATCGAGACTCACTAACCCCTTCCTTCTGAGAAGGATAAGCCTGCGCGAGTACATGGCCCAGATTCTCCCAGATGGCCTGTTCCTTCTGGGCTTCCTGAACCGGTTGTCTCAAGTAATCCATTAACGGTTCGTGGGCTCGTATCGAGGCATCCACCCCGGGGTTGGATCCCATTTGATACGCGCCAATATTGATTAAATCTCTGTTTTGGTGGTACAGCGCGAGCAGGTCTCGAGCCTTGCCAACACGCTCCATCTGCTCATTCGAAAGCAACTCCTGGGCCAAGCGACTATTGCTTTGAAGGATGTCGATGGCCGGATAGTGATTTCTTTGAGCCAGTTCACGGGTCAAAATAAGGTGCCCGTCGAGGATCGAACGGACGGCGTCTGCAATCGGGTCGTTCATGTCATCCCCCTCCACAAGCAC
>WTHH01000282.1:0-1605 GCA_011523195.1 Verrucomicrobiales bacterium | reverse complement strand
GGTCATACTCCCATTTTCATCATTACCCGCGCGTTCAAGCAATCGTGGAAGCTGTGCGAATACAGACGGCGTATACCCCCGCGATGATGGTGGTTCCCCAATAGCTAGGCCAATTTCCCTTTGCGCCATGGCGTAGCGGGTGACTGAATCCATCATCAGAAGCACTTTCTTCCCCTCGGCGCGAAACTGTTCGGCAATCGACATCGCAAGTGAGGCGCCTTTGACTCTCGCCAGTGCCGGTGCATCGGAGGTAGCCACCACCACCACAGACTTTCGACGGCCCTCCTCATCGAGATCCCGTTCGATAAAGTCACGCACCTCCCTTCCCCGTTCACCGATCAGGGCGATGACGTTCACATCGGCCTCACCACGGCTTGCCATCATCCCGAGCAACGTGGACTTACCAACTCCACTACCTGAAAAAATACCCATGCGTTGGCCAACGCCTATTGGAGTAAATGTATCGATCGCCCGAATGCCGGTCTCAAACGTATCTTCAATGCGAGCGCGATTGAGTGGGTGCGGAATGTTTTGGGTCGTTGAACTCGGAGACTTCTTTTTGAGGCATGGTAAATTATCTATCGGGTTGCCCAAACCATCGACCACACGGCCAAGCAACTCTTCTCCAACCGGCACTTGCATAGCCGCACCAGTGCCAACAACCTCGCATCCGGGGTAGATGCCTTCCATCTGCCCAAGCGGCATCAGCAACAGGTTCTGATTACGAAACCCAACCACTTCCGCCATGATACCCTCCGGGATTGTGGAAGATTCCAGCCTGCAAATCTCTCCAAGCGCTGCCTTGGGACCTTGCGATTCAATCACCAGACCGATCAGTTGGACCACTCTGCCTCGGTGTTGAACCAACTGAATATCAGGCAGTTGCGACTGGGCTCGATGAATCAAGCTGGGCTCACCCACCCCGTCTGAAAATGCCTGAATCATGTCGTCACCGCTTTTTTGAGGACATCCGCCTTGGTCTCAATTCGCGCATCAACCGTGCCGTAGCGAGTCTCCAGCAGGCAACCACCCCGGGAAACCTCTGGCGAAGACTTGAACACCACTTCACTCGAGCCGTGCGTACGCTGCAGCAATTCCGAGTCCGCTTGGCTTAGCAATTCCAAATCGGCTTCGTTCAGCAAAACCACCACGTCGGTATCCTTTTCAGCCTTGGCCAAGGCATCCTTTACCACGGTTTCCACCATCGATTTATCGACCGGTGTGCCCGCCACGATCTTCATCGCGATATCCGCAGCGAGATTGATTACATGTTTTTCAAGTGACTGAAGCATTCGCGGCACCTGCCCACCAAGATCGTCCTGAATGTTCTTAAAAAAATCGGCCAGCTTTTGCTGCTGCTCGGTGGCGTACTCAGTTTTCATCACCTCGAGTTGGCTCTGAAGATTTGCCTCGGCATCTTTTTTCCCCCGCTCATAAGCAGCCTGCTCGGTAAGCTTTAAATCCTCCCTAGGAACGACTTCGATTTGTCGCAGCGGAGAACTTTCGCCCGCAATTCGGATATCCTTCAGTACCCTCTCCGCTTGGCCAAGTTCAACGCCAACCTGTGATTCCTCCACTTCAACCATGGTTCAACTATCCCAATTC
>WTHH01000552.1 GCA_011523195.1 Verrucomicrobiales bacterium | reverse complement strand
CTACTTGTTAAGGCACCGATTCTCAAAGCGCTCAAGGCCGGTGATCCGCTGCCCATTTACCTGACAATTCTCATCGGACTTCCTCAGCTCTGCCTCCCTATGCTGCTGGGCATTTTGCAAGGACGCCAAATGTTCGGGTGGCTCGGCTGGGCCGCCATTACGAATGGCGCCGGCCGTTTTTTGGCGGTCGGCCTTCTTGTTGCCGTCTTTTCCGGTCAGGCAGTGGGTGCAGTCACTGGAGTTTTAATCGGGCTGACTTTTTCCTGTCTTCTTGCAGGCTGGCACGGTCGCCAAGTTTGGGCGAAGAGCCTTGCATTGAGCGGTCAGTTTCATGCCAACGAATGGCTTAAGCGCATTGTGCCGCTCACACTCGGTCTCGGGGCGAGCCAAGTCATGTTGAGCGCCGACATGATTGCGGCCCGCAACATCCTGAGTGCGGCCGACTCCGGGCCTTACGGTGCGGCTGGTATGTTTGGGCGCGGTCTGGTGATTTTCACCGCTCCGTTGGCGGCGGTGATGTTCCCAAAGATGGTGAATGCTCTCGGCGATTCCAAGACGACCGTCCTTGGGCAGGCTATCAAGGGAACGATCCTGCTTGGCCTCTTGTGCTGCGTTGGCTGCTCACTCGCCGCGTGGTTGCTTCCGGATCTTTCAGAAAAAATAGAATCGCTGGCCGCCAAACAAAAAGTGATCTCTGAGATTGGCGTGCTACTACCCTTTTTTGTTTGGGGCATGTTACCGCTGGCCCTAGCGAATGTTTATATAGTCGCACTGTTGGCCAAGGAGCAATACCAGGGTGTCCCTTTGCTCGTTTCGGTGGCTGTGGTTTATGCGGTTGCCCTGCTCTGGCTCGCAATTAAACCAGAACCACCGAACCAACAAACCATCGTCCTGACGCTGGGCGGCTTTAACCTGATTAACCTTGGGGTTGCAAATCGCTTGGCCAAGCGCCTGGCCACCTAGCCGAGTGAAGCCCCGGCGAGACGATAAGCCTTAAGCGCATCGAGCAATAACTGGACGGAGGGGTAACGTTCGCGCGGATCCTTTTCCAATGCCCGACAGCAGATGGCCTCGAGCGTCGCGGGGATCGACCGATCCGGAGCTGCCTCGCTTGGCTTGAGCAGCGCTTGTCCAAGCAGGTTGTCAGCCACGTCCTGCGCGGTCTTGCCGTGGAGCAACTGCTTGAGCGTCAGGATTTCGAAGAGGATGTTCCCGAGGCTAAACACATCCACCCTGCCGTCGATATGGGCATCACCCCGGGCAAGCTCAGGCGCCATGTAAAGCGGCGTACCGTAACGTCGGCCGGCCGGAGTCAGGACCGGATCGGCATCCTTGGGCAACGGCTCATGCTCAAGATCCGATTCACCCCAGACCTTGGCCAAGCCCCAGTCCAGAACGAGCACCTCACCGAAACCACCGATCAAAATATTCGCCGGCTTCAGGTCGCGATGAATGACCCCGTGGTTGTGGGCGTATGCAACTGTTTGGCAAATCTGAATGAGCGAATCAATCAGCACATCAAGTGTAAACAACTGGGTGATTTTCTCGCTGCCATCGCGAAGGTCCTGAATGATGTGCCGCAGATTGCGTCCGCGCACGCGCTTCATCGTGAAGTACATGTCGCCATTGTGGTCGCGGCCCATTTCGTAAACTGGAACGGTGCCCGGGTGTGCCAGCTTGGCCGTGACGCGGGCTTCGCGGAGAAATCGCTGCGTCTCGATTTCCGACTCGCGCATCTCCGGATGCAGCGTCTTGTAGACGACTTCCCGGTGAAGGTTGATATCCCGACAGAGAAACAGCTTGGCTGTCCCGCCCTCGGTCATCAACTTGAAGTCCGAGTACTTGAGCGACCCGCTTTTCCAGTGGACGGGAAAATCGCCATCCGTATCGGCCAAGTGCAGCGAAGTTTCGTACAAAGCCGATGTATCGTTTGGATCTTTTTGAGAGTCGTTGCCCACCTCAAGAGCTATTGAAGAGTGCATTCCGTTTCCAGTCGAGTTTTGTTTCCACCGGGAACGTAATCAGGTAGGCTCCGCCGCGACTGATGACGTGAGGAACATCGTTTATTTTGACCTCGAAACCATGCGTGCAGCCGATGAGGTCGGCGGCTGGAAACACATCGACAAGATGGGGATGAGCATCGGTGTTACCTACAGCACCGGCAACCGGGAGTATTCCATTTATCAAGAGTCTGAGGTAAACGATCTCATCGAGGAACTACAACGGGCAGACCTCGTCGTGGGATTCAACCACATCCGGTTTGACTATGAGGTGCTGCACGGCTATACGCCGCTCGACCTCCGACAGATCCCCTCGCTCGACCTGATGGTCGATCTTCAACAAAAACTTTCCCATCGCCTCAAGCTCGACTCGATCGCCAACGCCACGTTTGGGGCCGAGAAAATTGCCGACGGCCTGCAGGCTTTGAAGTGGTACAAACAGGGCAAAATATTGGAGATTGCCGAGTACTGCTGCTACGACGTGAAAATCACGAAAATGGTGCATGAATTCGGAGCCGAGAACGGATGCGTTTTTTACAACAACCGATTCGGCAAGGTGCTCAACGTCGGTGTTGACTGGAGCACGGCTTAACGCCCCTTACTGAAGGGACTGGTAAATCTCGAGAACCCGCTCCAAATCCATCCCTTCCGGCTTGGCTTGTAGCAGCCAATCAAGGTCTTCTTTTGCCGCGTCAAACCTGCGGCTTTGAATCAATAACACGGCACGGGCCCAGCGATCAAAGGCCGAATCTGGTTGGAGTGCCACCATCGGCTCCACGTAACGCAACAAATCCGCCGGGGCATCTTTTTGCTGCGCAACTCCCATCAGATTGCGAAGCATGCGCAGCACAATTTCGCGTTTCGATGATACGGGAAGTTCGCTTACCGGAATGCTGCGCCCACTGTTTTCGCGTACCAACGCCTCAGTCTCTTCGATGGTCAAAAGTTTACCGCCGTCGAACGGATCAATGTACTGTTCCCCATCCTTTCGCACATGCTTCACGATGAAATGCCCGGGCGCCCCGACGCCCACCACATCCGAAATCCCACACCGCCGGGCCAACTCCATAACGAGCACTGACAGGGTAATCGGCAAGCCCTCACGATCGTCCAACACGCGATTCATGTAGCTGTTTGCCTGATTATAGTAGTCCTGTCGGCTACCGTGAAATCCGTTCTCACGAAATAGAAAACCGAGCATTTTATTCAGCCTGACCTTCTCGTCATCGCCATCGCCAAATTGCTCCCTGATTTCGTCAGCCATCATTCTCAACTGCTGCTCGTAATGCGCGACGTCGATCGCGGGATCATCAATCTTGGCGATCAACATAGATGCCTGAAACAGGTCAACACTCTCTTCATCTGCCTCAAACAGTGCGGCCAATTGATCCCGGACGAGGCGGCGGTGAAGTTGCTTCGACGACTGCCGCAGTTTAGCCGCTTTTTGTTCCAATCGCTTGGCTTCGGCGTCGAGATACCGCAGGGCGCTTGACGGGGTTTTACCCGCTCCGGTGATAGTCTCTTCAGTAAATCCGCTCCCCAGAATGGACTCGGAGATCAGCGCTTGGCCAAGCGACGGGGCAATCGGAGTCGAATCATCCTGAACTTTTATGCCCAGTTGAAAATTCCGAAAACTGGCCACCGTGTTTCGAAACTTGGCCAAGCCGGCCCGACCACGGCTCAACCCGCGGTCACTCGATTCAAAAACCAGATGACCGTTGACGTAACAATAAAACCGGTTGACTTCGTTGCGCACCTTCAACCGGTTCCAGTCACCGGGCAGATAATGTCGCGTCAACCTTTGGTCTAGAATGGTCCACGAAAAAACATTCGCCCCGTCAAACCGGGTGAGTCGCATCTGGCCGGCGCTGGGATAAAATCCATAGTGCCGGTCTCCGCCATCCGCTGCCCAAACCAAGCCGGCCGCCCCGGACTCATCATCGATCTTCACCTCCACTGCCAACTCGAATGGAGTTTCCGGCACGTCCCTTGTCGACAGGCACAGTGCTCGCCCACCGAAACTTTCCCCCGCATGACTGACATGAATTCCCCCGCCCTTGCGCCTCCAATGCCCGCCGAAAACCGTAGTCCACGCCTTCTGGCTCAACTGCCCGATGGTCATCCAGCGCTTGATCGGCACGGGATTTGGTTTCTCGAGAAGTGGCTTGAGCAAATTTGATGGAACGGCAAAGCCAAGGTTATCGGTCACAAGCGATTTCAATGTGATCACCCCTTGAACCCTGCCGTGCAGATCCAGCATTGGCCGACCACTGTTACCCGGTTCGATCGGCAATGCGCCCTGC
>WTHH01000073.1 GCA_011523195.1 Verrucomicrobiales bacterium | reverse complement strand
AGCGGCGAGGATGCCCACCTGCCGCATCGCGCCTCCCTGTTGCTTCCGGTAGTAACGCGCGCGGGCGATGGCTTCGGTTGTTCCGGCCAGCACGGAGCCGACCGGTGCCCCGAGTCCCTTTGAAAAACAGACGCTTACGGTGTCGAACTGCGCCGCGTATTCCCGTTCGCTGATGCCACTCGCGGCTGAGGCGTTCCAGAGCCGCGCGCCGTCGAGGTGCAGCGCTAGGTTGTGATGGCGTGCTGTTTCGGCGACGGACTTGATCTGTTCCAGCGGCCAGACACTGCCGCCGCCGCGATTGTGGGTGTTCTCGAGGCAGACGAGGCTGGGCTGGGCGAAATGATCGTCGCGCGGCGGGATGGCGGCTTCGACCTGTTCGGCGGTGAACTGGCCGCGTTGACCGTCGAGCAGTTTGGAGTGTACTCCGGCCAACGCGGCAGGGGCGCCGGCTTCGTAAAAGTAAATGTGTGAGTTAGCGTCGAGCAGCATGGCGTCGCCGGGCCGGGTATGTACGCGGATGGCCAATTGATTGGCCATCGTGCCGGACGGGACGAATACGGCGGCCTCCTTGCCGAGCAGGTCGGCAGTGTGTTGCTCGAGCGCCTTCACTGTGGGGTCGTCGCCTAGGACGTCGTCGCCGACCACGGCCCGCGCCATGGCCTCGCGCATGCCTTCGTCGGGCTGGGTGATGGTGTCGCTCCGGAGGTCGATTTTGCCGTTGAGCATGGGAGGGGGAGCATCCCCGTTTGCCCGTGCGGAGGCAACGCTTTTGGCACGGGCCAAGCTGGGTATGGGGTTGCGCCAGCCACGGCTGGTGGTAGGTTTTTCTGAGACGGCATGGGTGACAAACAAACAGGATCGGACGATACCCTGCTGGAGGAATCCTCGCTGTATCAGCGTTACCTCGCGGAGCGGGACGAGATTCTCCGGCACAAATGGCTTGAATCCGAGAAGGAAGGCCACGACATTGGCTTCGAGAGGGCCTTGGTGGACTGGCTGCTCAATCACCGCAGTAAGTGGCGGAAAAAAAACCCGCACTAAATCACCACCCGCCAGTTTCCTTTAATGCGATCCCGAGAGGTTGCGAAGGGGCATGAGAAAAACGACTGGACAGCGCTTCAAGTTGCGAACCGGCAGAATCGGCTGCGGTTCGTTTTTTTGTGCCTCCATCCCACGCTGTGTCTGACGGAAAAACCATACTCGACGCCGACGCGATCCAGCGTGGCCTGACGCGGGTCGCCCACGAGATCGCCGAGCGCAACACGGACATCGACCGCGTTGGCCTGATTGGCATCCAACGCGGTGGCATTCATCTGGCCAGGCGCCTGGCCAGGCTGCTGGGCGACATCTGGGGGCAGCCGGTCCCGTGCGGCGTGATTGATGTCAGCATGCATCGCGACGATATCGCCCACCGGGGCGTGGTCACCGTGCAGCCCACCGAGGTGCCATTCGATGTCGAGGGTAGGATCATCGTGCTGGTGGATGATGTGTTGTTCAAAGGACGAACCGTTCGGGCCGCGCTCGATGCAGTGCATTACCTCGGCCGGCCGCAGTGCATTCAGCTCGCGGTGCTGGTCGATCGCGGCCACCGCGAACTCCCGATCAAGCCGGACTTTGTCGGCAAAAATGTCCCAACCGCGCTGGACGAGCAAATTCAGGTTTCCCTCACCGAGACCGGCGACGACGACACGGTCTCGCTGCATCCAATTAAACCCAACGAATGAACTGGACCCGAAAACATCTGCTCGGCATCGAGTCGCTGAGTGCCGAGGAGATTCACACCATCCTCGACACGGCCCGCGCCTTTAAGGCGGTCGGTGAGCGCACCATCAAGAAGGTGCCGGCCCTGAGCGGACGCACCGTGGTGAACCTGTTCGTCGAGCCATCCACCCGCACGCGCATCAGCTTCGAGCTGGCGGCGATGCGGCTCAACGCCGACGTCATCAATTTCACCGCTGAGGCTTCGTCGCTGCGCAAGGGCGAAACATTGCGCGATACCGGCAAGACGCTCGAGGCGCTCAGTGCCGACGTCATCATTATCCGGCACAGTGCCGAGGGAGCGCCGCACCTGCTCTCCCGCGTGGTGGATTGCAGCGTGGTCAACGCTGGCGACGGTGCGCACGAGCACCCCACGCAGGCACTGCTCGACACCTTTACGATGGTGGAACGGAAGGGCGATGTCAGCGGGCTCAATGTTACTATCCTCGGGGACATCCTTTACAGTCGCGTGGCGAGGTCGAACATCTGGGCGCTCACCAAGCTCGGCGCGAACGTCACGCTCTGCGGCCCGCCGACGCTCGTCCCGCGCATCTACGAAAAAATGGGATGCCGCGTGACGCACAATGTGGACGAGGCGCTGGCCGACGCGGATGTGGTGGATCTGCTCCGCATCCAGCACGAGCGGCAGCGGCTCTCGGCCTTCCCGAGCATCGGCGAATACCGGTCGCTCTTCGGCCTGACGACCGAGCGATTCAACCGGCTCAAGCCGGACGCGATCGTGATGCATCCCGGCCCGATCAACCGTGGCGTAGAGATCGACAGCGAGATCGCGGATCATCCCCGGTCGACCATCCTCGATCAGGTCACCAACGGGCTCGCGGTGCGCATGGCGGTGATGTTTCTCGTCTCCGGCGGCAAGACACTGCCCGAGCCAGCCGAGTGACGGCGGCGGAAAAATGAGCCGGCCCACCATCGCGTTGATTTTCAATCCCGCCGCCCGTGGAGATAAGGCGGCGCGGTTTCGCAAGTGGCTTGGCCAACTGCCGGCCGACGTGGCCTTGCTCGAGACATTCGCGCCCGGCAGTGCCACCGGACTGGCCCGGCAGGCGGTGAAGGATGGTTTTCGTACCGTCGTCGCCTCCGGTGGCGACGGCACCATCAACGAGGTCGTCAATGGGCTTGGCCAAGCGCCACGAGCCCTTGGCCAAGTGCGGCTAGGCATCCTACCACTTGGCACGATGAACGTCTTCGCTCGTGAGCTGGGTATCCCACTGGCGACCAAACAGGCTTGGGACACGGTACGGCTTGGCCAAACGCGCGCGGTCGATTTGCCCTTGGCCAGGCTGCAGACCGAGTCCGGCGAGGAGGAGCGGGCGTTCATCCAGATGATCGGTGCCGGGCTGGACGGCGACGCGGTGGGCGGCGTGAGCATTCCGCTCAAGCGCCGCGTCGGTGCGGCGGCCTATCTGGCCTCGACCCTGACCGCGCTACGGGCCAAGCCACCCCGGCTCACGGCCAGGTGGAATGGCGGCAGCGCGGAGGGCGAATGGATGTGCGTGGGCAACGGCACAATGTACGGCGGCCCCTTCACGCTCTTCCCCGATGCGAAGGTGAACGACGGTATGCTGGACCTCTGCGTGTTGCCTCGGGTTAACAGCGGGGTCATCGCACGGGCGGTCACGGCGATGCTGCTTGGCCGGCTCGATCACTGGCCCGGGGTGACGTATCGCCGGGTGCGTGAGGTGACGATCGAGGGCCCGGCCGGAACCCGTGTGCAGGCCGACGGTGATTTCGTCGGAACGCTGCCGATGCATCTCCAAGTGTTGCCGCGCCGGTTGAACGTCCTCGTGCCCGACCCCTCCTACACGGCTGCTGATTGAAATGATTTCTTGCCGCACGCGCCGACTTCACCAAGGCTGACCACGCATGGGTTCGACAGGAAAAGTTTATCTCGTTGGCGCCGGGCCGGGGGACGCCGGGCTGCTCACCCTGCGCGGAGCGGAACTGCTTCGGCGCGCGGAGGTGGTCGTCTACGACGCACTGGTGAATCGCGAGCTACTCGCGCTGGCACCGGAGTCGGCGGAGATCATTTACGGGGGTAAACGCTCGCGCGACCATGCCATCCCGCAGGGCGATCTGAACCGCCTGCTGGTCGAGAAGGCCAGGGAGGGCAAGACGGTCGTCCGGCTGAAGGGCGGTGACCCCTACGTGTTTGGCCGAGGCGGCGAGGAGGCGACGGAACTGCAGGAGGACAACGTGCCGTTCGAGGTCGTGCCCGGCATCTCGTCGATCGTCGCGGCACCCAACTACGCCGGCATCCCGCTGACCCACCGGGAGCATTGCTCGAGCTTCACCGTGATCACCGGTCACGAGGACCCAGACAAGGCCGAGACGGCCATCGATTGGGAGCGCATCGCCCGCGAGCCGGGCACGAAGGTGGTGTTGATGGGCGTGGAGCGGATCGGCAAGATTACCGCTGCGCTCAAGGAAAACGGCCTCGCCGGGGACACCCCGGTGGCGATGGTGCGCTGGGGCACCACCGGTCGGCAGCAGACGATTTCCGGCACGCTCGACACGATCGCGGACGTGGTGACGG
>WTHH01000100.1:9904-16080 GCA_011523195.1 Verrucomicrobiales bacterium | reverse complement strand
TCTTCATGGGCTCGTGCATGACCAACGTGGGCCACTTCCGCGCCGCCGGCAAGCAGCGCCGTTACTCGTGGGACTACGACGAGATGATGGACATCTTCACCGCCAACCCTGATGGCAGCGACCTCCGCCGGCTCACGACAGCGCGGGGTTACGACGCCGAGGCCGGTTACTCGCCGGACGGCAAAAAAATTGTCTTCAGTTCCACCCGCAGCGCCTATGCGGACAACCTGACTGCGGATGAGAAAAAACTGCGCGAGATCGACCTGTCGTATTTCGGCGAGATTTACATCATGAACGCCGATGGTTCCGGCCAGACGCGCCTGACGCAAACGCCCGGCTACGACGGCGGCCCGTTTTTCTCGCCGGACGGCCAGCGCATTGTCTGGCGCCGGTTTAACAAGGCAGGCGCAGTGGCGGAGATTCACACGATGAAAATCGACGGCTCGGACGTGCGGAAGGTCACCCGCTTCGACTCGATGTCGTGGGCGCCGTACTTTCATCCCTCGGGAGAGTACATAATCTTTGCGAGCAACAAGCTTGGCTTTGCCAACTTCGAGCTGTACCTCGTCGATGCGCTTGGCCAACGCGAGCCGGTGCGCGTGACCGAGCGAGAAGGGTTTGACGGGCTGCCGGTCTTTTCGCCGAACGGCAATCAACTTTGCTGGACGTCCAACGCCACGGAGGAAAAACAGTCGCAACTGTTCCTCGCCAATTGGAACCACGAAGGGGCATTGGCTGCGCTTGGCCAAGCGCCAAGTCGCAAGACGGCCAAAGCGGTCGGCTCGCCCTCCGTCACCGAGGAGGACATCAAGCGGCACGTTGCCTATCTGGCCTCTGACGAACTGGAGGGACGCCGCACCGGCAGCGATGGCATTCGCAAGGCGGCCGACTACATCCGAAACGAGCTGGCTGCAGCCGGGCTAAAGCCGCTTGGCACCGAGGCCGGAAGTTTTGACCACACGTTCGAGTTTACCGGCGGAGTGGAGCTGGTGAAAAAGGACAACCGGGTGATCCTGCGGGGTCACACCGGCGAGGATCACACATTTGAGTTGGACAAGGATTTCCGGCCGCTGGCCTTCTCAGCCAACGGCGAGATCGAAGGTGAGGTGATTTTCGCCGGGTACGGCCTGACCAAGCCGGGCAAGCTCGGCGTCGGCTACAACTCGTACGGCGACCTCAACGTGAAGGATAAAATCGTGATGGTCCTCCGCTACGTGCCGGAGGACATCTCGGTGGATCGCCGGCAGGAACTCAACCGCTACGCCGGCCTGCGCTACAAGGCACTCATCGCGCGCAACAACGGCGCCAAGGCACTACTCATCGTCACCGGGCCGAACTCGCCGAATTCCGGCAAGCTGGCCAGACTGAGCTTCGATACCAGCATGGCCGGAGCCGGGTTGCCAGTGATCTCCATCAGCGGCGAGATGGGCAATTCGCTCGTGCAGTTTTACGGCAAGTCATTGAAGGAGCTGCAGTCGTCGCTCGATAAAGAGAACCCGCACGCGGTGCACGGCCTGTCGCTGCCGGGGATCGTGCTGAACATCAAGACGCACATCAAACGCATCCGCAAAAAGGACAACAACATCGTCGCCGTGTTGCCTCCTGCCGGGCAGGCGTCAGCCGGCTCGGAGACGGAGTACGTCATGCTAGGGGCGCATTACGATCACCTTGGCCGGGGCGAGACCGGCGGGTTCCGCATCAAGGGCGAGGAAGGCATGATCCACAACGGCGCCGACGACAACGCCTCCGGCGTCTCGACTCTGCTCGAGATGGCGGCGCAGTTGGCCGAGCGGCGGCAGTCGCATCCGCAGGAGTTTCAGCGTGGGGTAATCTTCAGTTTTTGGTCCGGGGAGGAACTGGGCCTGATCGGCTCCGACCGCTACGCCGCCAAGCCAACCGTCGACCTCAAGCAAGTGGTCGCCTACTTGAATTTTGACATGGTTGGCCGGCTGCGGGAAAACAAGCTGACCCTGCAGGGGGTCGGCTCGTCGAGCGTCTGGAAAAAACTGATCGAGCGCCGAAACGTGATTGCCGGGTTCGACCTCACGCTACAGCAGGATCCATATCTGCCGACCGACACCACCTCGTTTTATCCCAAGGGCATCCCGGTGCTGGCCTGGTTCACCGGCAGTCACGAGGAGTACCATCGACCGGCCGACGATCCCGACACGCTGAACTACGAGGGGATCGAACGCGTCACCCGGTTTGCCAGCAACATGGTACGCGACCTCACCAAGGGCGGCGAACGGCCGGACTACGTGAAGGTCGAGAAATCGACCAAGGGCGGCAACCGTGACGCGATCCGTGTCTACCTCGGCACCATCCCCAACTACGCCTCGGAGGACGTCAAGGGTGTGCTGCTCTCCGGCGTGCGCGGCGGTGCCCCGGCGGACAAAGCCGGCCTGAAGGCGGGCGACATCATCGTTCGATTTGCCGGCAAGGATATCGCGAACATTTACGACTACACCTACGCGCTCAACGCGGTGAAGGTCGGCAAGCCGGTCGAGATCGAGGTGATGCGAAAAGGCAAACGCATCAAGCTCACCGTAACTCCGGTCTCGCAGAGGTAACCTTCACGCACCACACCAGTTTCGGGCGATCGTCTCGATGTAATCCGGTGGCAACTCGAAATGCCGCGCCCCGTGCAGAATACCCCGCAGGTATTCCGGCCGCGGCTGGCCGTGTTCGCAGACCGGGTCGATATAAACCAGCGCCTCTACCGCTCGCCCCAGTTGCAGGACCGTAAGTGTGTCCTTGTAATACATCCCCTCGTCGACTGCTTCATAGATGTCCAACGAGTCAATGTGTTCCTGAGTGAGCGACCACAGCACGCCGTGCGTCACCGCACCCGGCTCGGCCTCGATGGTGGCATAAGTGCGGGTGTTGATGAGAAAACGCCAGTCGTGCAGGGCCGCTTGGCCAAGCGCTTGGCCACCGGGGCAGCGCGACTCCATCTGCGCCGGGCTCATGTTCGAACCGTACGCAAAATAAATGACACCCCCGTCCATGTCGTGCCGCTTGGCCAAGCGATCAGGCCTCGACCACGATCAGGTCGCTGCCACTGCTGCCGATGACCCTGACCGAGGCGCCGGTATCGATCATTTCGCCCTGCGTGATCACGCTGCAAAGGTCGTCACCAATCAGCGCCTTGCCTCCGGGATTGAGCGGCGTGGTGGTGGTGCCAACCTCGCCCCTGCGGGACTCCACCTCTGCGGCCACAGCCGCGACCGACGCCACCCCGCTGGCTGCGGCCGAGCTGAGTTGGCCCAGGTATCTCGATTGCGGCAGCCATCTGGACAGACCCCAGAGCAACGGGATGGACAGCATGAACGCGATGGAAAGATCCATCATCGGCTTGGAGAAATCCGGGATGGCGAAATCGATACCCTCGACCGGCGGCGCGCCACCTTCGGCGGGCGTGTCGGGGAACCAGGGCAAGTTCGGGTAAACATCGGTCATGCCCATGACCAGCGCGACCAGGATGCACACCGCGCCGCACATGCCGGCGATCAGCGTTCCCGGGATTAGGAAGATCTCCACCGCGATCAGCGCAAGGCCGAGGATGAAAATGCCGACCCACTCAATCCCGGCGAGGCCAGAGACGTAGCCACCGAAAAAGTAGATCACCAACGCTACGATGCCGATGCCGCCGAACACCCCGAAACCGGGCGTCTTGAATTCGATGTATAAGCCGGCGATGCCGATCAAAAGCAGCAGCGGGCTGATTGCGGCGATCCAGGTGCCAAGCTCCTCCGCCCCCAGCGGCTTGACGTCCACCCGTTTCGCGCCGGCATAACCAAGTTTTTCGATTAAAGCATCGATGCTCTCGATCGTGCCGGAGGACAGCAGTGGCGTCTGGTCATCGCCATATTTTGTCGCTGCCTCGATGTCGGTCAGCGTGAGTATTTCGCCCTCGGCACAGATAGTCTTGCCGTCCCGCTCCAGTGTCTTGGACTTGTCGACCATCGCCTCGATGACGTCGATGGCGTAACCGTTTTTCTCCGCCTGCGTGCGGATCTTGGCGCGGATGGCGGAGTTCATCTTGGCCTCCATGGTGGAGGGTAGCTCGGACGCGCCGCCGCCCGGCCCCATCATGATCGGCGCCGCCGCCCCGATCACGCTCTGCGGGGCCATGTAAATTTGATCGGTCGAGACGGCGATGAATGCCCCGGCGGAATAGGCATCCCGGTTCACATACGTCACCGTCTCGCCCTTGAACTTGTCGATGATTCCGAAAATCTCCTCAGTGATGTCCACCCGGCCACCGTTGGTTTCCATGTCGATAATCAGGCAGTCGGCCTCGGCCTCCATCGCCTCCTTCACTCCGCGACGGATGACGTAAAGGATCGGCGGCATGATGTCGTCGCGCACCGGGATGACGTAAACGACTTTTTGCAATTCCGCTTGACCAAGCGCTTGGCCACCGGCGTTCGTGGCTGGCTCGAGGTTTTGCAGCTTCTCGACCGCCTCAACTCCCTCCTCGCCCCCGTCTTCCTGTGCTTGACCAAGCGGCAACACAGTGGACAGGAGAAAAAGTGGTAAAATTTTTTTCCACCCAGTTTTCATGCGCTTAAAAATACCGGCGAAGACCGGTGGCGGCAAGCCTGCCTCGCGAGAGGGACGTTGCCAAACAAGGCGCCGGTAAACTATGCTTCGCCGACTGCACCCGCAGTGCCCGGATGTCCGACTTTAAAATCCAGTTCAAAGTCTTCGAAGGCCCGATGGATCTCCTCCTGTTTCTCGTCAGGAAACAGGAAGTGGATATTTATGAAGTCAATATGACCGAGTTGGCCACGCAGTTCCTCGAGTACGTGGAGATGATGAAACGCCTCGACCTCGAGCTGGCGGGGGAATTCATCGTAATGGCCTCCACGCTGATGTACATCAAGAGCCGCGAACTGCTGCCGGTGGATCAGCAGGTGGAAGTCGAGGACGAGGAGGAACTCGAGGACCCACGCTGGGAGCTGATCCGTAAATTGGTCGAGTACAAACGTTTCAAGGACATCACCGACGACCTGCAAAAGCTGGAATTCGAGCAGGAGAAAGTTTACACACGGCGCCCGGGGAGCATCCCGCTCGACCCGTTGCCGATGGAGAACCGTCTCGAGGCGAGCATCTTCGACCTGATCGGTGCGGTGGACGAGGTGCTCCAGCGGTACAACCACCGCGAAGCTGGCAAGCGTGAGATCGTCGATGACCAATGGAGCGTCAGCGAAAAAATCGTGGTCATCCGCCAGCGACTGGGCGAGGCGGGGCGGCTGAATTTCTCGGAACTGTTCGAGGGCAACGGCAGCCGCGGCGAGGTGGTCGCCACGTTTTTAGCACTGCTTGAGTTGATCCGGCTAAAGCATCTGCTGGCCTCGCAGGGCGAAGTGTTCGGCGAGATAGAAATCGTCGTCGCACCAGTCGACATGCAGCGGATCATGCCCGGTGAGCCGGTGGCGGAAACAGTGGAAGCGCAATAGAGTGGAGCTAAAGGAAATACTCGAGTCGATCGTCTTCTCGGCACAAAAGCCGATGAGTATCGGTGAACTGCGCACTGTTCTGCGCGACACGCCGGAAAAACTTCCCGACGAAAAACACACGAGCGAATTTGCCACCGCCACCGCGCGTGCGGTCGAGAAGGCACTCGAGGAACTGGTCGTCGAACACGACAACGCCAACCGAAGCTATCGCTTGGCCTGCGTGGGCGGCAACTGGCAGTTCGTGACACGGCCGGACTTCGCCCCGTGGCTGCAGGTACTCGTCGGGGCCAAGCCGCGTCCGCCCAAACTGTCCCAGCCGGCACTTGAGACGCTCGCTATCGTGGCCTACCGGCAGCCGATCACCCGTGCCGAGATGGAACAGATTCGCGGCGTGGCAGTCGATGGCGTGGTCGCCACGTTGGTGGAGCGCGAGCTGATTGAAATCAAGGGTGAGGCCGAAGCCCCGGGCCGGCCCAAGCTGTACGGCACCACCCAGTTTTTCCTCGAGCACTTTGGTTTGAAAAGTCTGGAGGAACTCCCTGCCGCGGAGGAACTGCGCCGGATACAGGTTGAGTTAGCCACCGCGGCCAAGCCGGAGGACGGCGACCAGTCCCAACTCGATTTCGAGGCCGCCCCGGCGGAAGAATCTCAAGAAGAATCCCCGGCAGAGAACGATGATAAACCGGAGGACGAGGAAGATGAGTTCGATGA
>WTHH01000100.1:5782-9804 GCA_011523195.1 Verrucomicrobiales bacterium | reverse complement strand
GAACATCGCAAAGGCATCGATGCCATCGACAAGAAATTGGTCAAGCTGCTGAACGAGCGCACCGAACACGCGCTCGCGATCGGAGCGATCAAACTCAAAGCCGGCGAGGAGATCTACGCACCGCACCGTGAACGGTTGATCTTCCAGCGCTTAGCCAAGCTCAACAAGGGACCAGTACCGGACGAGGCGATGCGGGCGATCTATCGTGAGATCATGTCCTGCTCGTTGTCGCTGGAGAAGTCGCTCACCATCGCCTACCTCGGGCCGGAGGCGACCTACACGCATCAGGCCGCTATCCGTAAGTTTGGTCACAGCCTCCGCTACGCCCCACAGAAAACCATCAAGGATGTTTTCTCGGAGGTGGAAAAGGACCGGGCCGACTACGGCGTGGTCCCGATCGAAAATTCAACCGAGGGCGTGGTCACTCACACGCTCGATTTGTTCGTGGAAAGTCCGCTGAAAATTGTCGCGCAGATCGTCATGCCGATCCAGCACTGCCTCGTCCGGAACAACCGCCGCAGTAAGGTTCGCAAGCTCTACTCGCATCCGCAGGCGCTGGCACAGTGTCGTGTTTGGCTGCAACAAAACCTCCCCTCGGTGGAAGTCATCGAGGCGTCCTCCACCACACGTGCCGCCGAGATGGCTGCGGAGGACAAGACTGCCGCCGCCATCGCCGGGGCACTCGCTGCTGAGCGTTACAACCTGCAGATCGTGGATCATAACATCCAGGACAACGCCTCGAACGCCACACGCTTTTTCGTCCTCGGCAGAAAGTGCAGTCCCTCCACGAAGAATGACCGCACCAGCCTTGTCGTTGGGATCGAGGACAAGGTCGGGGCACTGCATCAGGTTATGGCGCCTTTCCGCAAACACCGGCTGAACATGACCAAGATCGAGTCCCGGCCCAGCAAGCGTAAGGCGTGGGAATACCTGTTTTTCATCGATTGCGACGGCCATCTTGAAGACAAGAAAGTGGCCAACGCCATCAATGAACTGGATCGGATAAGCCGTTTCATCAAGGTGCTCGGATCGTACCCCAACGCGGAGTAAGCCATGTCCCATCTCAAGCGGGCCAGAGAAGTTTTTGATGCCGAGCTCGCCGCCGTGAAGGCAGTACGGGGCAGGCTCAATGCCACGTTTGACAAAGCTGTGGCGCTGATCACGTACGCCTTGTCCAATCGCAACAAACTGGTGGTCGTTGGCGTGGGCAAGTCAGGCAACATCGGCCGTAAGATCGCCGCAACCTTCACCAGTACCGGTGCACCGGCTGTGCTACTGGACAGCGTCGATGCGCTTCACGGCGATCTGGGCATCCTAAACGACGGCGACATCGTGCTGGCTCTCAGCTACTCCGGCGAGACGGACGAATTGATCGACCTTCTCCCGGCAATGAAACGATTTTCCGTTCGAGTCATCGCCATCACCAGCGCCCCGAAGTCCACGCTTGGTCAACACGCTGACGTGGTACTCAACGTGAAGGTGCCGAAGGAAGCCTGCCCGTTTAACATGGCGCCGACTGCCAGCACCACCGCCTCGCTCGTGATGGGCGATGCGCTCTCAATGGCTGTACTAGACGCGCGTGGCTTCAAAAAATCAGACTTTGCCCAACGGCACCCAAGCGGCGCCATTGGACGAGCGTTGCTCTTGCGCGTTGTAGACATTATGCGCAGCGGTTCGCGCAACCCGATAGCACACCAAACCATGCCGGTTCGCGACGCATTGATAATTATGGGTGAGGCCAAGTCCGGCAGCGTCAGCGTGGTCAACAAGAACGGCAAACTGGCCGGAGTCTTCACCGACGGTGATCTACGTCGGCACTTGGCCAAAGACGACGACGTGCTGGATCTGCCCTTGGCCAAGGTCATGACCCGCAGGCCCACTACCATCCGCGAGGACGCCCTCGCCGCCTATGCCATCCGGATTTTCAACGAGCGCAACATTGACGACCTCATCGTCGTCAACGCAAAGCGCGAGCCTATCGGCCTCGTCGATTCGCAGGATCTCCCCAAGCTGAAAGCGGTGTAAAGCCACCAATCCGCTTGCCCAAGCGGTGGTTAGCAACTACGCCAGAGCTGCCTCGATGACGTTGCCGTGGACGTCGGTCAGGCGAAAGTCGCGTCCCTGAAATCGGAACGTCAACCGCTTGTGGTCGAGCCCCAGCAGGTGCAACACTGTGGCGTGCAGGTCGTGCACGTGGCAGTCGCGGTCGATCGCGCCGAAGCCAAACTCATCGGTGGTGCCGACAATGTTCCCGGGCTTGATCCCCCCCCCGGCCATCCACATGGTGAAGGCGTCGATGTGATGATTGCGGCCCTTCGTCTGCCGAGCCTCACTCATCGGGGTTCGGCCAAACTCCCCGCCCCAGATGACCAGCGTGTCGTCGAGCATGCCATGCTCCTTGAGGTCGCGGATCAACGCGGCGCTCGCCTTGTCGACGTCATTCGTCACCTTGTCAAAATCTTTCGTGAGCGTCTCGCCCGGGCCGCCGTGGCTGTCCCAGTTGGTGTGGTAAAGCTGGACGAACCGCGTGCCGCGCTGTACCAGCCTCCGGGCCAGCAGACAGTTGTTGGCAAAACTCGGCTTACCCCGATCGATGCCGTAAAGGTCGAGCGTAGCCTTGGATTCCTTGGAAAGATCCATCAATTCCGGCGCGCTGGATTGCATGCGATAGGCCATCTCGTACGAGGCGATGCGGGTGTTGATCTCCGGGTCGCCCGTGGCCACGAGCCGTTTCAGGTTGAGCTGATTGATGACGTCTATGGAACGGCGTTGCCGATCGGAATTGACCCCGGCCGGGCTGGTGAGATTGAGGATGGGGTCGCCAGAGCCGCGCAACGGAACACCCTGATAAGTGGTCGGCAGAAAACCGCTGGCCCAGTTGGCCGCACCTCCGCGCGGGCCACGCGGACCGGAGTGCAACACGACGAATCCCGGCAGGCTTTGCGACTCGCTGCCGATTCCGTACGTCACCCACGAGCCCATGCTCGGCCGGCCGAAAATGCCGGTACCGGTGTTCATGAAAAGCTTGGCCGGAGCGTGGTTGAACAGGTTGGTTTTGCACGTGCGAAACATCGTGATCTCGTCGGCGATCCCGGCAATGTTCGGGATGTTCTCGCTGAACCACATGCCGCTCTGGCCGTGCTGGCTGAATTTTTTTACCGGGCCAAGCAGCTTGTTGTTCTGCTTGAACGAGCTGTTCATAAAGGCGAATCGCTTACCCTTCACGAACTCGTCGGGAATGTCGCCCCCATGCCGCTTGGCCAGTTCCGGCTTCCAGTCGTACAACTCCAGTTGCGACGGGCCACCGCCCATGAACAGGTATATGACGTTTTTGGCCTTGGGCGAAAAATGCGGCTTGCCTGGGAGGAACGGGTTCACGCCGTTGGCCCGCGCGTAGTCGCGGCTGAGCAGTGAGCCAAGCGCGATCGAGCCAAGGCCCATCGAGCATTGGCTGAAAAAATGGCGGCGGGTGCTTTGTTGCAGATTCATCATTCGCGGGTGATCGTCTCGTCGAGGTTGAGCATGACTCGGGCGGCCATCGTCCATGCTGAGAACGCCGCATCACCGGTGACCGGACGCGTCGCCTGACCAAGAGCATTTGCGTGCACGACGATGGCCTTGGCCGAGCTGGCTTGGGCGGCAAATTCCTTGGTTTGTTGCGCGACCAACCCGGTCAGCAGGCGCACTTCATCGAAGTCCGGTTCGCGGTTGAGGCAGAGTTGAAAACCAAGCCGGATGCGTTCCTCTGCCGTGGCCGCCTCGGTCAACAGTCGATTGGCCAGGCCCATCGACAACTCGATGAACGCCGGGTCGTTCAGCAGTGTCAGCGCCTGCAACGGCGTGTTGGATCGAATACGCCGGGTGCAGGCCGCCAAGCCGTCCGGCGCGTCGAACACCTTCAGCGCCGGGTGCGGCGTATTGCGCCAGCGGTAGGTGTAGGCGGCACGTCGGTAGCGATTCTCACCGGTGCTCGCCTTCCAGGTCTTGCGATGCTGGCCAAGATCCATGCAGCCCTCCGGCTG
>WTHH01000100.1:0-5682 GCA_011523195.1 Verrucomicrobiales bacterium | reverse complement strand
GTGGGCGGAATGCCCTGCGATCCAAAGTCGTTGTCCGTCTGCACGATGCCCTGCCCGAAAAGGTGCTGCCACATGCGGTTTACCGCCACGCGCGCGAGCAGCGGGTTATTCGTGTCGGCCACCCAGCGGGCGAAGCCAAGCCGGTCGCCATCGCGCTTGGCCAAGCGATGCAGGACGCCCGGTGTACCGGCCTGCACCTCCTCCGCCGGGCGCGTGAAGTCGCCCTGAATAAACCGGCGCGTAGTGCGCGGTTCCTTGCGCCGGGCCATCACCATCGTGGTGGCCGCCTTGGGTCGCGTTTTTTTCAGCTTAGCCAAGCTGTCTTCGATCGACTAGCGCTTGGCATCCTCCTTGGCCAAGCCGCTCAGGCTGGCCTCGACCTGTTTGATTTTTTCATCGATCGCGGCCCGTTGAAACTGAACCTCCCGTGTCGGGGCATCGATGCGCGGCTCGTCGGCATTGTTGAAAAAAGCGAACAGCCGGTAGTACTCCACCTGCGAAATCGGATCGTACTTGTGATCGTGGCACTGCGCGCAACCAAAAGTCAGCCCAAACATCACCTCGCCGGTAGTGGCGATGCGGTCATAGATCGAATCGATCCGGAACTGCTCACGATCGACACCGCCCTCGGTGTTGATCTGCGTATTGCGGTGAAACCCGGTGGCGATCCGCTGGGCAAGCGTGGCTTCCGGGAGCATGTCACCTGCAAGCTGCTCGACCACGAACCGGTCGAATGGCAGGTCGCGATTGAACGCCTCGATCACCCAGTCGCGATACGGCCATATCGACCGGGCGGCGTCGTGGCTGTAGCCGTCCGAGTCGGCGTACCGGGCGGCGTCCAGCCAATGGCGTCCCCAACGTTCGCCGTAATGCGGCGATTGCAACAGACGATCGACCGCGCGCTCATAGGCCTGCGGTTCGGTGTCAGCGACGAACGCCGCAAGCTGGTCGGGCGTCGGTGGCAACCCGGTCAAATCAAGGCTCACCCTGCGCAGCAGCGTGGCCCGCCCTGCCTCAGGCGATGGCGTCAAACCCACCTCCGCCTGCTTCGCTGCCACAAAATGATCGACGGCATTTTGCGCCCAGTTCCGCTGAGCCCCGGTCAACGTCGGCAACGAATGCCGAACCGGCGGTTTGAATGCCCAATGCTGGTCGTACTTCGCCCCTTCCGCGACCCAGCGCTGAAGCAACTGAATCTGTTCCGGCGTCAGTTTGCTGTTCGACTCCGGCGGCGGCATCTGCGAGTCCGGGTCTGTCGATGTGATCCGCACGAGCAGTTCGCTCTTGGCCACGTTCGCCACATCGACCGCCGCCACGCCGTCGTTGAGTTGAGTGGCCCCATCACGCGTATCGAGCCGTAGACCGGCCTTGCGCTTGGCCGCATCCGGCCCGTGGCATTGAAAACAGTTCTCGGAGAGAATCGGCCGAATGTCGCGATTGAAATCGACCTTAGCCGCCACTCCCCTGACCAAGCCGATCGAAAGCACGGCGGCCAAAGCCAAGCGCTTGGCCAAGCGTTGAAAAATAGTTGAAAAAGACAAAGTCACATCCACGGCCGGTCAGCAAATGCTCCAATCCAATCCCCCGCCGGGCAAGTTATTTCTGCCAGAGGCGAAGGAACTGATCCCTCACAGCGGAGACGGTGGCGTAGCGGAGGGTCACCGCCTTATTTTCACGGATCAACCGATCCACGTGGTCGAGCACCTCATCGTATTTCTTGAAGTGCTCGTGGGCGCTGCCCTCATGGATCGCGAGGCACACCGCGGTCGGTTGCCCCGCCTTTGCCTTCTCGACGTGAAGACCGATGATCCTCTTCATGTCCCCGGCCGACACCATCCAGTCGATCTTGGCATTCTGCGGAATCTCTACCAAAGGCTGTCCGTCCACCGCATTCATGAAGGGCGCGGAGCCGGTCGGGAGGATGGTTTTTTGGGCGACTCGATACGGTGTGGAACGAACGGAGACGCTTTTGTCCCAGCCAGACAACTCTTGCCAAGACGGAGCGTACTGCGCCCCGATCTCGCTGCCGGGCGGAAACGCCGCCGCGCTCGCCGTGTACCCGTCAGCCACGATGCGCATCTGCAACTCAAGACTGGTCGCGTAAAAGCCGGCGCAAAATGTTTTTGGAACCCCCAGCCCCTGCTTACTGAATTTCGCCCGAGTGAACTCGAGCATCTTCGAAATCTCATCCCCGCTGTAGGCCGACATCGGCACGCTGTAACCGGAAGGATCGGAGCTGCCGCGCGCCTGCTTTGCAGAGACGCTTGGTCGGATGCGATACTCCACCCCGGCACTCTCGACGAACGTGCGGTACATATGCAGGTGCACCCCGATCTCGGCCCCGTGCTCGTCGCGGGATTCCTTGACGAAGGCCTCCATCTGCTCGCGTAGCGGCGTCGGTGTGGTGTAGGTAACTGGATTGTATAGGTGTGTCCAGCGCATCTGTGGATGGTTCTTAGTCAGGTTGCGAAGTGCGTCGAGGTCATTGGCAGCCATCCTCCAGGGGCGATCGAAATGCGACACCATTGCTACATACAACACCGGGCGCTTGGCGGGTTGATCAACCGCTTGGCCAAGCGCTGCTACCGTCGTGGAAAAGAGCAGAACGACGGCGAACGATGTTGAGCAGATTGGCTTCAAATTAAAACTAGATCGGCGTCGAGGCCGTCAAAAGGGCAAGCGATTGGCAAAACAGCAGGAATAGAACAGGGCCTCTGACTCACCAAACCTATCGCCAAACCCACACCCCGGCAATGCATCAATTCCACCGCACCTAAACCAAGTGGCTAAATTGACTAGTAATATAATTAATTTCGGACTCCTAAAGCATCCCTCCAGACCAAGATATGGCACGAAAGTATGGGAGTGAGACTGCGAGTCTGCCGCAAGTGCGGAGAATTGCCTTTGTTTCCCCTTTTGGATTCTCCAATATCCGCGCGTTCTTTGGCCGGCCAATCGCTTGGCCAAACGCAACCCAACAACCGAATCCCATGAGCGACTCGAACGACAATCTGGCTGCAGAAAAGAAACTCCTCGCGGAGGCGAACCAAAAACCGCTCGTGTCCCGCTGGGGCACCTTTGCCAAGCTGTCCGGCCCGGGCTGGCTGCAGGGGGCAATCACGCTCGGCGGTGGCTCGCTGGCTGGCAGTCTTTATCTCGGTGTGATTGGCGGCTACGAGCTACTTTGGCTGCAGCCGCTAATGATGATCTTCGGCGTGCTGATGCTGTCGGTAATTGGCTACGTCACTTTGTCCACCGGCGAGAAACCGTTTCGCGCAATCAATAAACACATCAACCCGGTGTTGGGCTGGGGCTGGCTGATTGCCGCAATGCTCGCTAACCTCGTCTGGGCCATGCCGCAGTTCTCGCTGGGGACGGCGGCAATTCAGCAAAATTTCGAGATTTTAGATGGTGAGTACGGCAACTTAATCTGCGCGGTGCTTTTGTTCGTCATCGGCGCGGCGGTGGTCTGGGCATACGATAGCGGCAACACAGGCATCAAGGTTTTCGAAATCATCCTCAAGGTAATGGTTGCCATCGTGGTGTTAAGCTTTTTTGGCGTGGTCCTCGTGATGGCGGGCGAACTGGAATGGGGGGATATTTTCGCCGGGTTCATTCCCAATCCGGGTTTACTGTTTGAACCGGCATCAAAGTTCACCGAGATTATCGAGCAATCGAGCAATCCGGATTACTGGAAAGAAGTCATCCTTGGCTCTCAACGCGACCGGATGGTGACTGCGGCCGCAACTGCAGTGGGTATCAACATGACCTTTTTGCTGCCTTACTCGATGCTCCGTAAGGGCTGGGGTAAGGAGCATCGGGGGCTGGCGTCGTTCGACCTGTCGATTGGTCTGTTCATGCCGTTCTTCCTCGCGACGACCTGTGTGATGATCGCCTCCGCGAGCCAGTTCCACACCAAGTTTGATGAGGGGCTGTTGGACTCGAGTAAGGCAAGTGCGTTGACTAAAAAACTGGAAGGCGCTTACAACAAAAACTTAGACGCATTCAAGGCCAAGGCCGGCGAAGGCGCGGAACCCAACGAGACGGACAAACAACTTGCCGCCATGCTAGTCAGCCGCGACGCCTATCAATTGGCCGGATCACTCGAGAACCTCACCGGCAGTAAGGCGGTGTCTCAAACCGTTTTTGGTATCGGCGTCCTCGGCATGGCGCTCTCAACCATCATCATACTAATGTTAATCAATGGATTTACCGTGACAGAAATGATGGGGGCGGAAATTGGCGGGATGAAACATAAGGTTGGATCTATTCTGCCGGGCATAACTGGCGCTTTGGGCTTTCTCTTTTTGTGGGGCGACGCGGACGCGAAATTCTGGTTGGCGGTGCCGACGAGTGTGTTCGGCATGGTGCTGCTGCCGATCGCCTACATCACGTTTTTCCTAATGATCAACAACAAGAGCCTGATGGGCACCTCGCTGCCGCAAGGCAACAAACGCATCGTGCTCAACATTGCGATGGGAGTCGCCCTCGTGGCCGCAACCATCGGCGCCGGTTGGTCGATCTGGAGTAAAGTGCAATGGACGGGGGTGATCGCGGTCGGCATCTTCTTCGCTCTGGCGATCATCGTTCATTTCACCCGGTCCAAACAGGACTGAGATTGCCAAGTTAATTCGTTGATGGGTCTGTTAGATATTCTTAGTGGTAAAAACCCGCAACCCGGGGAGTCCGGGCATTTCGGGGAGTATGACCTTCAGGAAGTCGTCAACAGCGGTGGCATGGCGGACATCTGGCTGGCGACCGACCCTGATCACCACACGGTGGCCGTGCGCCGGCTGCATTCCGAGTTGCGCAAGGATTCCAAGGCCAAGAAGCGATTCGTCTCCGGCTGCGAAATTCTCGAGAAGGTCTGCGACCACCCGTACATCGTCCAATACCTCGGTCACGGTAAGGTCAAGGGCGACCTGTTTCTCGCGATGGAGTACTGCGAGTTTCCGAATCTGAAGATTCTTATCTCCCGCAACGACCCAGTGCTCGAGCAGTACGTCGGTAACATCCTCATCGACGTGGCCGAGGCGCTAGAGCACGTCCACGACAAAGGCTTCTTGCACTACGATTTCAAGCCGGAGAACATCCTAGTAAGCCGCAATGGCAACGTCCGCCTGTGCGATTTCGACCTGTCGCGCCCGATTCCTGAGACACCCACCAAGATGCCGGACAACCCCGGCACCCCGGTCTACATGGCGCCCGAGCAGTTGCGCGGGCGCGAGATCGATCAGCGCACCGACATTTTTTCCTTCGGCGTAACGATGTACGAAACGCTCACCGGCCAAAAGCCGTTCAATGGCAGCACCAGCAAGGAGGTGCTCATGCAGCAGAAGGAGCGGGCGCAGTTTTTCGCCAAACCGCGCGACCTGAACCCTTCCATCCCGAAAGACGTCGAGCGCATCATCCTCAAGTGCATTGAGTTCGAAATGAACAACCGCTACCCCCATATCAGCTACCTCGTCGCCGAGTTGCGAAAGGCCCTTTACGTCTGAGTCGCCACATGGAATACAGAATCATCGGGGCAGATTTGCGTGAGTACGGGCCGGTTGACGTGGAGGAAATTCGCGAGTGGATCAACGAAGGCCGGGCTGACGCCAACACACTCGTCTGCGAGATGGACGAAAAACAATGGATCCGTCTGCGCGACCTACCGATGGTCGCCGGCGACCTGCCAAA
>WTHH01000308.1 GCA_011523195.1 Verrucomicrobiales bacterium | reverse complement strand
CCTTGGAGCGCGCGCTGACCAGACGGAATCCGCCCGGAAAATAGTCCTGACCATCATTCCCTTCGCCGGTGGTTCCCACCCCGATGACCGGCTCGGTTTTGTACACCCCGCGCCAACCCGCAGCGTGGTCGTTCATCAACGGGTTAAAATGCAACGTCCCGCCGGCGCCGAGAACGACCTGATCCGGTTCAGCCACCGGCGGGTCATTGACATAGTTCAGCTTCAGCGTCTTCCGCTGGCTTCCCGCACGATACTGGATTGTCTCGCTGCCCTTCGCATCGGCGTCCACTCGGAGAATGAGCACAGAGTCATCGCTGGCTAATTCATGCAGCTCAGCCTGCTTGGGCGAGCGCAACTGCGAGATTGCGCCGTCTCCTGGCAGCTTGATGGTCTTCACCTGCCCCACTGCGACATCCATTTCATACACACCCCCCTCGGGATCGCCAATGACTACGGCCACGTCCCCCTTGTGAAGCCAACCCGGACCGACGTCGCCACGCACCGAATAGCTGAACCATGCCATGCCATTAAATCCACTGGACGGCTTAAACACCGCCCGCCCGTCCTCCACGGCAACGGAGCCCGCATAGCGCGGTGTCACCTGCCCCACCTCAGCCAGCGACAGATTATTTTCTCTACCGCGCTCGACCTGCTTCAGGTCGTTCGCGATCACGTCGTAGCGGATCTGCTCGCCGACAGCGCCCCACGCGACGTCGTCGTTGGCAAACGGCATCTCCGAGGGGTCACGCATGTTTGCCGGGCCGCCCAACCGACCGGCGGCCCTCCCGTGTATCTGCTTGGCCGCGGTGATTTGCTGCCCCTCGATATCGCGGAAAAACGTGCGGTTCGCGTTATTGTACTGAGCGTTCATAATGCCGCCCAGCGAGTGGGCCGAACCAAACACGTGCCCCATCTCGTGACTCGGCAGCGCCCAGCCGAAACCGGTTCGTAGCACCCCCACACCGTTGCGCGTGTGCAGCGCGTTTTGATAGGCGATACCCAGTGTGCCGCCGGTCAACCCGGCGCCGAAACGAATCGCCAGCGTCTGCCCGTAGGTCGACTCCGGTCGCCAACGCTGTGTCCAGTCTGCGAAGTCACGGAGAGTCTCGCCGTTGACCCCGAGCGTGATGTCGTCATAGTCATCCGAGTCAGGCGTCAGGATCAACTCCTGCACCAGCAACCGTATGCCAAGTTGGTTCTCGTAAATCGCTGCCACGTTGGCCATCAACGCCAAATATTGACTGGTTACCTCGGTCAAATTCATTGTCGTGTTTCGCCCAGTGGCGGACTTGTCGAGCGCCACAATGACCGTAGCCACCTTCAGTGATGCCTCATACTGCGGCGGGTTTGCCGGAGCGTCCAGCACCAGCGTCTGCGCACCGGTCACCGGATCAAGGCCGGAGCTGGCCAGCGCGGGAAATTCCTCCGACGGCTCCAGCGATGCCAACTCAGCGCCGGACCAGTCTGCCGCAGCCAGATCGGGATCAAGCGACATCGTGCGCGACTCGCCGTTGCGCGGGTCGTTCACGCAAATGAACTCCGCCTGGCCGGGCGCTTGGCCAAGCGCGAGCACCGGTCCATCTTCCGAACCGCGCAGTTCAATCGTATTGCCATCCGCCATTCGGACGACTCCGGCGATTGAGCGATTGGCCAAGGCCAACGAGGCACGGTGCACTTGGCCAAGCGCATCAACCGCCCGGCCTTCAAACACGCGAAGGTCTGCCTCCAATCGGCGCGCTTGGCCAAGCGTGGTTCGGTAGTCCGCGGTGAAAAGCGGGAAGTCGCGGAAAGAAAAATCGAGCGACTCGCGCCCGGGCAATCGCAGGCACAGCGGTTGGCCATGCTCAATCGCCTTGGCAAAGCGGCTTGGCTGCGAAGGTTGCGGCCAGGGCTGGATAGGCTTCGATAGCTGCGGCTTGGCCGGCAAATTTGAGTCAGTCAATGTCGCCTGGCTCGAAGTTAGCATTGCAACCCTCACCGACTCGTGAGCCTCGCGAACGAGGCCGCCCACGCCCAACAACAACGCGATCAGCGTCAGCCCAATTTTCAAACTGCGATTCATTTTTTTCTTCGTTCAGTTTTGGGCTGCCTTTTCCTGTTCCTATTTCGGGGGGAAAAGTTGCGCTTGGTTTTCCGCTGGGCCTTGGCCTTCTTTTTGCCCTTGGCCTGCTTGGGTTTGACGATTCGAAAGTCCGCCTCCTTTTTGTGCAAATCCACCTCATCAATCTGCACCTGCAAGGTGTCGCCGGGCGCGATCTCGTTGCCGCGCAGGCGCCCCACCAACCGGCCGCGCTCCGGCACGAACCGATAGTGGTCATCCGCCATGCTGAACCGCTTGACGAGCCCCTTGATGCCCAATCCCACAACGTCGATCATCGCACCGATGTTCCGCACCTCGGTCACCATCCCGGTGTAGGTCTCCGGTTGGCCGCTGTCGATTTGGCGCTGCAGATGGGTCAGCAGCTTTATCAGTTTGCTGTCGAACTCCGCGTCGGAGGAATTTCGCTCGGTTAACGAAATGTGATCCGCCGCCTCCTCAATGGCAGTACCCTCGTATTTTTTATTCTGGTAAACCACCCGGTGCACAATCAGGTCGGCATAGCGGCGGATGGGCGAGGTGAAGTGCACGTAATCCTGCTTGGCCAGACCATAGTGCCCGACAGGATGCGTGGAGTAACATGCCCGCTTCATGCAGCGCAGGTAGCCTATGCGAAACACATCCTCAAGTGGATGCCCGGCGAGACTGGCCAAAAATCTCCCTGCCTGTTTTTGGTCGGCCAGATTGCCGGCACGCAATCCTGCCAACGCCGCCTGCACCCGCAGATTTTCGAGTTTTTCGTCGTCCGGCTCCTCGTGGATCCGGTGCACGGCCTTGGCCCGGCGACGCTTGATCTCCTTCGCCACGGCCTCGTTGGCCAACAGCATGAATTCCTCGATCAATTGATGGGAGATGTCGTTCTGAATTCGGCGCACTTCGCTGACCCGCCCCTTCGCGTCGAGGAACAACTTGTGCTCCGGCACGTCGAGATTCAGCGCACCGGAGCGGAACCGGGTCTTGCGCAGTTTTTGCGCGAGCCGGTTGGCGTGGTGCAGCATCTGTTCCGTTTTGTTCTGCGGCTCGCGGTCGAGGATCGCCATCGCCTCCTCGTAGGCGTAGCGATGTTTGGAGCGGATGACCGTGGAATGAAATCGGGCCTGCTCCACCCGCCCGCTGTCGGTCAGCACGAACTCCACGCTACGCGCAAGCCGGTCGACGTTCGGCTTGAGCGAGCACAACTCGTTGCTCAACTCCTCCGGTAACATCGGGATAACGCGATCCACGAGATAGGTCGAGTTGCCACGGCGGCGCGCCTCCTTGTCCAGTGCACTCTTGGGCGGCACGTAGTGAGACACATCGGCGATGTGCACCCACAGTCGCCAGCGCCGAGCTTCGATTCGTTCCAGCGAGATCGCGTCATCAAAATCCCGCGCGTCCACCGGGTCGATGGTGATCACGAGATCATCACGGCAATCCACCCTCCCCTTGCGATCGGCCTTCGTCACCTCCGTGCCGAGGCGTCTGGCCTCAGCCACGACCTTGGCCGGGAATCGCGTCGATAATTCATACTGGCGAATGACCGACTCCACGTCCACGCCCGGCTTGGACGCGCTGCCTAACACCTCGACAAGGCGCCCTTCCGGCGCGTTGTGGCGCGAGGGCCATTCGGTGATCTCCACCACCACCTTGTCGCCGCGCCTGGCCTTGCCCTTGCGCGCTTGGCCAAGCTTGGGCAGGTAAATGTCGTGGGAGATTCTCGGGTCGTTCGGCACGATAAACCAAAGCTGCCGGGACTTCTCCAGCGTGCCGACCACCTGCGTCCGGGCACGCTCCAAAACTTTCACCACCTTGCCGCGAGGTCGATTTGCCAAGCGCTCGACTCGACCGCCGCGGCGCGGGGACGGCAGGTCGCGGTTGATGAGGACCAACACGCGGTCGTTGTGCATGGCTGTACCGGCGGAGTTGGGCGGGATGTCAATCGTCGGCTGTGAGGCGTCGCCGGTCAGCACACGGCCTCCTCCACGGCGATTCATCAGTATGCGGCCGGCTACGTGATCCTCGTCATCCGGCAGCGCGAATCGCTTGTCCGGCAGTTTCACCACACGCCCCGCGCGAACGAGCCCGCGCAGCTCCCGCCGAATCTCCTTTGTTTTTGTCTGTCCCTGCGCGACGCGCTCCGCGAGTTCATCTGCCGCGAGCGGGACGTAATTCTTTCGCCCCATCACCCGAAGCAGCTGTTTTTCAAATATCATGAGGATTCATTAGCTCTAGCACAGAAAAATATTAT
>WTHH01000109.1 GCA_011523195.1 Verrucomicrobiales bacterium | reverse complement strand
ATAATATTCCCGCTCCCTTTGCTCTGTCCCCCAACGCGCACCGACCTCCTCGGCTTGCACGCCGGTCAGCAACAAAATCACCCAAGCAATTGCTATCGCCATTCGTTTAACGCAACAACTCATAACGAATCCCCCATTCTGATTTGCCCTTGGGCAGGTTTAGTTTCAGTAACAATTCCCTGACCTCGCCTTGCCCCCGGAGCAGTGCACTGGCTTCCGGCACGCTGACCTTGAGGCTGTCCGTGCCATACTGGCCGGGCGCCAGCTTTTGCACCTTGCCGGTGAGCACGCGAAAATAAACCGTCTCCGCCTTGGGCGCATTCAGGCGCAGCGTGCGTACGAGGCCGGTCAGGCGATTGGCCACCACGCCGTGAGACGTGTCCTCCACTGCAACCTCGCCCGTGCGGTACAGGAAAGTCGGCACACCGTTCTGGTCCAGTTGATAGCCGCCGAACTGATAGCCGCGATTGCGCGGGTACAGCGGGTCGGGATTTACCGGTTGTTCCTTGGTCATAACCGGCCGCAGGGGCCACGGCGCGTTGTCCTTGGCCAAGCGATAAAACGCCAAGTCTTGCGCCAACTCAATGGCGCGTCCTTTGGGGTTAAAATTTCCCGCACCCTGACCACCCCAATACACGCTCACAAATTCGCCCCGCCACAGCGCAGTGAGAGCGCCGTTCTGCGCATTAAAGGCGTAACTCACTCCTCCCGGAAAACCCACCGCAATGCCGCGGTAACCGGCCACCCGACTGCGGCCGCGATAGACTCGTGTGCGATCGGCTACCAGCAGATCCGTGCCCTCACTCCGGATGCCCGAGGGATCGCGTGCCGAGCGCCCGAGCGATAAGTAATGCCACAGCGCGCGCAACTGCTCATCCGCGCTGCCCTCAAGCACATCCTGTCGCACCGCCTCGCCACCCGGCCAAAAGTCCGGCATCACGATGCCCGGCCGATATTTTTGCGGGTTGCGCATGAAGTGCACGAACCAACTCGGCTGCAGGCGCTCAAACGAATTCAGCAAATCCAGTCCCTTCAAGCCGGGCGACGGTTTGCCGTTGAAGTTGTGGCAGGCCACGCAGTTGAGGCCCTTGTCGCCCACCAACAAATGCCCCGCCTCACGATACTTGCGGCGATCGTTGCGCTTCGGTTCGGGTAACTTCACGACCGGCAGCGAATCCACCTTCTCAAACAGTCCCGGCAAATGCCGCAGATTGGCCTCGCCGAATTGAGGCATGCGCGTGTGCATGTATGGCCGCACGGTCTCCCCATCGAACAAAACCTTGCGCAGCCATTCCGGCCGCAGCTTGGCGCCCACGCCGTCGAGCGTTGGCGGAATGCGGCCCGGGTTTCCCAGCCCTTCCTCGTCCGTGCCAAAGTGTTGGAACATCGCGTTGCTCACACCGCCCGCGCCATCGCGCGTATGGCAGGCCGTGCAATTAAACGCCGTCATCGTGTGCTGAATTTGCTGTCGATCCGGCAGCGGCTTTTCAATTCCCGCCAACGCCTTATCAATGGACTCACGTTGCGCGTTGGACAAATCAAAATTCGGCACGCCATCCGGCTTCTCAGCCAGACATCCTTTGCCGGCCGTCAGCTCGGCCATCGGCAGCTTCAACTGCGATTTTTGATTCGGCAACTTGTGGCACGACGCGCAGTTCAGGCTGCGAAACACCACCTTGCCCGCCTGCACCTTGGCCGGATTGGGCTTCAATTCGGAGACTCTCAATTCCTTCGCCCCCAGCAGAAATGCTGCAATGGAGCGCGCCTCGTCGCGGGTGAGATTCATGTCCGGCATCCGCCCATCCGGTCGCGCGTGCCGCGGTTGAAAGAGGAAGGTCGACAACGAATCCAGCCCGTACTTGGCCGGCACATGCTTCAGCCCCACACCGTTGCCCGGCGCGTGGCACGTGATGCAGCCCACCTTCTCGAACAGTTTTTTGCCCTCGCCCACCATCGAGGCATCCACGTTCGCGCGCGAAAATTTTTTGTCGGACAAACTTTTCAAATAATACGTTAGCACATCCGCCGTCGTATCCCGTTCATCCTCCGGAACCATCCCGAGGATATCCGGCATTTGTGTGCCGGGATCGGCCGTGTGCGGATCCAGCAGAAAATGTTTCAGGTATCCGGCATCCACACGCGCGCCCACGGCCGACAAATCCGGCCCCAGCTTGCGCTTCACCGGCCCCTTATGACACCACGCACAACGCAGCTCCTCGATCAACACCCGCCCCTGCCCTGCCGCATCCAATCCATGCCGTTCATGCAACAGCCCCGGCACGACCGGCTGCGCTTGACCAAGCGCTTGACCAAGCGCGAAAGCCGACACCAACAGTACATGGAAATTGAACTTCTTCATTACAACCAGCAAACGGAGAGAAACTGCCAAGCCAAGCCCCGGCGTCAAGTGTTCTCCGTTTTCAACTTCACGCCTCGGCCGGCTCAATCTAGGCTCTGCCCCACCGACATGAAACTGCCTCACCAAAAACTCGTTGGCATGGCCGCGATGCTCATCGGCCTCAGCGCTTGGCCAAGCGCCATCATCGCAGACCATCACTTGGCCAAGCCGAACATTGTTTTCATCCTCGCGGACGATCTCGGCTACGGAGATGTGGCCTGTTACAACCCGGAATCGAAGGTGCCCACGCCCAACATCGATCGCTTGGCCAAAGAGGGAATGTTGTTCACCGACGCCCACAGTCCCTCAACCGTCTGCACTCCGACCCGATACAGCGTTCTCACCGGGCGCATGGCATTTCGAAACGGAATGCGAGGCGTGTTCACCGGTGCGGGTGGGCCTTGTCTGATTAAAAAGGACCGGCTGACGATCGGCAGTATGCTCAAGCAACAGGGTTACACCACAGCCCTGTACGGCAAGTGGCATGTCGGCCTGACATTTTTTGACAAGGCCGGCAAGCCCATCCTAAAAAACGGGCTCGAGCCGGTAAAGCAGATCGATTACTCGCGGCCGATTACCGACGGTCCGCTGCACCGTGGGTTTGATCATTTTTTCGGGACAGCATGCTGCCCCACCACCGACTGGCTTTACGCCTACATCGACGGCGATCGCATCCCTGTCCCCCCAACGAAAATCGTCGACCGCACACCGTTGCCCAAGCATCCCTACTCCCGCGACAACCGGCCGGGGATGATCGCCCCCGGGTTTGATCTTGAGGAGGTTGACATGGTGTTTTTGCAAAAGAGCATCGAGTTCCTCGAGGCCCACAAAAAAAAATCATCCGACAAGCCGTTCTTCCTGTTTCACTCGGCCCAGGCGGTTCATTTACCATCCTTCCCCGGTCGGGCGTTCAAGGGTGCAACAAATGCCGGGCCACATGGCGATTTCATTTTCGAGATGGATTTCATCGTGGGGGCATTGGTCAAAAAAATCGATGAGCTAGGTTTCGGGGAAAACACGTTGATCCTGTTCAGTAGCGACAACGGCCCCGAGGTGCCCACCGTCAACAACATGCGGAAGACCCACAATCACGACGGGGCGAGGCCCTGGCGCGGGGTCAAGCGCGACCAATGGGAGGGCGGCCATCGCGTTCCATTCATCGCCCGCTGGCCGAAAAAAATCGAGGCAGGCAGCACCTCGAACCAGACGATCTGCCTTACGGACATCATGGCGACATGCGCTACGCTCTCCGGCGCCAAGCTGCCGAACAACGCCGCCGAGGATAGCTTCGACATCATGCCCGCCCTGCTTGGCCAAGCGACAAAGCCTATCCGCGAATTCACCCTGCACCAAACGATCAAACTTGATCTGGCTATCCGGAACGGAGACTGGAAGTACCTCGACCACAAGGGCTCAGGCGGAAACAACTACGAGCGTGGCGGTGAATGGGGGCTGAAGCAATTCGCCCTGCCGAACAACGCACCGGATGCCCCCGGCCAATTGTACAACCTCGCCAAGGACCCCGGTGAAACGAAAAACCTCTACAACGAATACCCGGATATCGTAAAGCGACTGAAAGAAAAACTGGAGGAATTCAAAAAGAGCGGCCGCAGCCGCCCTTCCGCAAATTAATCCTCGAAAGGGAATTTAATCTCGGTGATGTATTTTTTCGGGTTGCCTCGAAAAATCATCCCCGGTCCCTTGATGTAGATTTCCCGGATCGGGTAATTCATCTTCATCCCGATCGACTTCGAGTGGTCGAAGATTAAGCCGTAAGGCTCTGACAGAGTCTCGTACGGGCCGTGGTGCAGACAGCTCAGGCAGCGTCCCTCGGTTAGTTCACGGACGGATATCCCCTCGATGTCGACCGCTCTATGGATAGTTTCCGCAAATCCGGATGCCGGCGATCAGTATCGGCTCGATTACTTT
>WTHH01000551.1 GCA_011523195.1 Verrucomicrobiales bacterium | reverse complement strand
TCGTCGAGTTGGTTGAAACAGTGGCGGAGGACACGTCCATTCACACCGGGTTGTTTCAGGGGGCACTTCCTGTGCGGCAATCAGAGCAGGTTATCGAGGGGGATTCCCTGTTGCAGGCTTTGCCCGGTGATGTGGTGCGAATTGAGTACGTCGACCAGGTCAATATCATTGCTGGCCCACGCCAACTGACCGCCAGCGCGATTTGCATTGAGGGGAGCCTAGGGGATGTGCGGGTGGCCAAGGCGCAGATTTCAGATGAAGACCTGCGCTTGCGCACCCAGTTGAAAACAGCCAAGGCGCTCACGCAGATCGGAAACCATTACAAGGAATTTGGTCTGGAGGATCCGGCGCGTATCAAATTTCAGGAGGCACTCGAGGTGGCGGAGGAGGCGACCAGTCGGGCCTTGGAGATCAAGAGCCTCGTGCTCGAGCAGTGTTACGTGCAGTTGTGGGAGATTTACTTCGCGCTGGATAACCTGCGGTTGGCTGTGGCCATGAGCCAGAAATTGATGCGGGAGTTTCCCGAAAGCACCTTCATCGATGACGCGATGCTGAAGCAGGCGGAGATCGCCCGCAAACAGGCGGCGTTCAAGGATGCGATTGCCCTTTACGGCAGTCTTCTCAAGTTGAAAGCCAGCGATCTGCGCGATGAGGCTCAGTTTGGAATTGCAGAATGTTATGAACGAATGGCGGAGGCAACGACCGGTTCCCGTGCGCAGTCGTATTACGAGAAGGCTTTTGAGAATTATCAGAAGGTATACGAGCAATTTCCGGAGAGTGGCCGGGTGGGGGATGCCGTGGCGCGGGCGGCCAACTACTTCTATCAGCGGCAGGATTATCAACGCGCGATCGATGTGTTTGAAGGGGTGATCGCGAATCATCCGGATGCAAATTACCTTGATGTGATCTACTTTAACTACGGGCGTTGCCTGTACCGGACGGAGCGGAAAAGAGTGGCTCGCCAGCAGTTCGACCTGCTTGTGCTTGAGTTTCCGGAGAGCAAACTGGCCACGGAGGCCAAGCGCATTAGTGATGCCCTGGTGAAGGCCGGGTTTTGATGATAGATGATTTTTAAACGGACAGTTGGTTTGAGGATTTGCCTGACGCTGGCACTTTTTGTTTGTTGGGGGATGCCGCTTGGCCAAGCGCAAACTGCCAAGGAGATTGCGAAAGCACGGAAGGATATCGCTGAACTGCAGTCGAAACTTCGGCAATCCAATGACCGATCCAATCAGGGCGCCAAGCTGCTATTGCAACTAACGGACTTGGCTGACCAGTACGGTCGACCGTTTACGTTGATTCAGGCGGCCAAGCGATTCGTCGTGTCCAACCCAAATCACGTTCGGCATCCGGAGATCATGCTGAAATTGATTGACGCCCAGTTGGTCACTGCCCGGGAGAAGGACGCGATTTCTACGGCAAGGCAATTCATTGTGCGGCATGCCGGGCATCCCCAAATCGCGGAGATTCATCGACTGTTGGCGGCGTTGCTCGAGCGGGAGGGTAAGCTCAGTGCAGCGGCCCAGGAACTGGTGTTGGCCTATGAAAGCCAACAGGGTCATCTGGCAGATGCGGCGTTGGCCGTGCAGTACTATCGCAGGGAGAACAGTCATCGTTCTTCCGCCGAGGCCGCGCGCCTGGCGATTCGTTTTCTGGCTGAAGACGCGGATATTGCGACCAAGACAGAAGCGGCCTCGTTGGCGATCGATTCCGCCAGTCGCTCCGGTGACAATGAACTGATTCTCGAGGTGGGCCGGAGCGTTGAGGATTCAAGTGTACGCTTCAGCGAGGAAAAACAGGTTCGCTTTCACAGGATACTAGCCGCTGCATACTGGGGTCAGAAATTGGCTGAACCGGCGTTGGCCGCATACGCCAAGTTGGTTCGGCTGCAGCCCGCTTATAATGACTTCAGGAAATATTTTGAAATCGCACATGCGGCGAAGAGGTCTGCGGTAAAAATGAAGCCGGTGTATGACCTAGCGAGAAAACAGCCGTTCACGAACTCGCAAATGGCGCTGCTCATCGGCTATCAGGCTTACGCAAACGCTAGGGATAAAAAGGGCGAACGGGCGGCGATGCTTGCGCTTGAGGCTGGTCGGCTTGATGCGGTGCAGCACAAGTCGCCCAGGCTGTATGCGCGATGGGCTGCCGAGGCCAAGCTGGATCACTCGACAATCGAGCGGGATTTGAACTCGATCATTACTGGCAACGGCCTCAACCCATTCTATGCCCACTATGCGTTGGCATTTGATTTGTACCGGGATCGGATGAAGGAGACCGGCAAGGCACAGGAGGCAGCGCGTCGGTTGATTCGCGAGGCGCCCACAGCTGGTGGCGACTCGGCCGGAGCCATGAACTGGCTTTTGGCTTCCGCCCAGTCTGATGCCATTTTCAACGAGGACGCTAACCTCATCAAGGACATGGCCCTGAAATATGCGCGATTCGTGCCCTATCGGGATTTCTTCAAGGAATGGGTGAAGAAAAATCGAGGCAACAAGAAATTGAGAAACAGAGTTCAGACCATGTCCCGCTTGGCCAAGGATTTGGCGGCTGAGCCGACGGTCAAATTGTGGGCAAACGTTGCTGCGGGAGGGAACAAATCCGCCCAGGCGAGGGAATCCCTTTTGCAGGCGACCCTGACGGATGATGTGCGAAACGAACTCCTTTCCAGCTTGGCTTATGACTATCGCCATCGATTGAAGGAACGGGAAAAGTCGGTTCAGTATTACTCCCGCTTGGCCAAACGGCGCCCGGATGATTACTCCGTCGCGCGGGCATGGATTGAGGCTGCGCACTATTACGGGAGCAAGGATGAAAAACGGGAGGCGGTACGGTTCGCGCTTGGTCAGGCGCCAACTTCGAATGATGTCACCACTTGGATTTTGATGCTCGATGCCTGCCAAAAGCTGGAGGATGCCGACTTGGGTGGGCAGGTGCAAAAATGGATTCTCGCAAGCCAGGCCAAGTTTGGTGGCGAACAGGCCAAGGCGAACGAATTGGGAGATCGCTTGGCCAATCTTGGGCTAATCGATGAGGCGTTGGATTACTGGGAGAAGTCCGCGTTTTTGGACTTGGGTTCCTCGGAGGCTTTGTCGTGTATCTCAAACTTGCTTGAAGAACAGGAGGATCCCGCGAAACGCGAAACGATTCTTAACCGCTGCATGGAGCAGGTGACACGATACCATCTCGGCTACGCGGTCCGGTTGGCAGACCTGAAGTTGGAGGCAAAGGATTGGGAGACGTTTGAGACAACACTCATCATCGCGCGTCAATTGGCGGATGAACAACTTTTCGTGTCGTCCGAGGTCAGTTCAAGCATCGCGCTTTCATGGGTGAAGGACATCCGGGGGGATGCAGAGTTGCAGGTCGAAACAAAGCAGCGTCTTCTGGCGATCATTGAGTCTGTCGATGCCGGTTTGGGCTCCGCGATTGCGCGCTTGTCCCTCGATGAACTGGGTGTAACGGAGGTGGAGATTTCAGATTTGAATGATCAGCGGGATACTTGGGAGGCGGTGACCTGGTCGAGCAATCATCAGCATCACTGGGATCAGTTTATGCCTTTTGCGCAGCAGTTTTCAAAAAATGGGCAGCACGGAAAAGCGTCCGCATTGTTGACTGCGATGTTGCACAAAATCTCGCGAGTGGATGGCAACCGGAAGAAAACGGCACGTGACCTCGTGGACAAGCTGTTCACGATCACCAGTGAATTTGAGATGGATTTGGACGAGGGCAATCCACTTGCCCCGTTGCTGCGTATCGGGATGCTTCTCCAGATCGGGGATCGGCCGGCTGCCGTGACTCAGTACATGAAGCAGCGGAAGTTGTTTGACGATCGGGTGAAGGAACTGCCGGTAATCATCCTGTTGTTTGCGGCGAGTGTTGAAAATGAGACATCGAGTGAAGAAGGATGGTCGCGCTCAGAAAACATGCTTCGCCTCTGGTTGGTAAACAACGACGAATCGAAGCAGGCCACGCCGGAAGATCAGGCCTCGGTTCAATTGCTGTTGGCCAAGACTTACTTCGAGTCCGGGCGATACGACATTGCGCGGAGCGAATACACCACGGTGCTGAACCAGTTTCCGGATACGGAGGCAGCCGTCGATGCGCGGTTCGGAATTGCCCAGTGTTATGTGGAACAAAAAGTGTTCGATAAGGCGGAGGAGATTTTCACTGTGTTACGCGACTCGAAATCGCCGGAGGTGAATTTGCGTTCGGAATTCATGATGGGAGTGATGGCGATTCGACAGGGCGATTTTGATGTGGCCCGCGAGATGTTTCAGTCCGTACTTGAGCGCATGCCGGAAAACGCCCTCGCCAACGAGACGCTTTACCATTTGGCCGAGGTGTTTGGC
>WTHH01000548.1 GCA_011523195.1 Verrucomicrobiales bacterium | reverse complement strand
CCGGTTTGCTGTCCATGTTGTACAACTCAACCCAGTCGTCCCCGGCTGGCGGGGACGTCTGGGTTGAGTTGTACAACATGGACAGCAAACCGGCGGCGTTGTTGGGGCTGACGTGGGAGGTCGGCCTCGGCAGGTTCACCTACCGTCGCCTTTCGTTCATCCCGGCGCAGGGGTACCAACGATTCCGCGCCGACGAACAGCCGGGCGTACGCCACCTTGATTTCCGGTTGCCCGCGGCCGGCGGCACGATCCTGCTGCGCGACCGCAACGGGGCGGAGCTGGACGACGTCAGCTACCGCACGCAGGAGGAGGGCGAATCACGTGGCCGCTACCCGAACGGCAACGGCAGCTGGACGACATTCACCAGCACCATCAGCCCCGGAAAGGCCAACTACAAGCCGCCGACCACCGGCATTCGACTGAATGAAATCCTCGCCATCAACGACGCTGCCGTGATCGACCCGATCGGCCGCTCCAGCGACTGGATCGAGATTGAGAACAACTCATCCCGCTCCTACGACTTGACCGGTATGAGCGTGAGCATCGACCGGATGGCTCCGGGCCAATGGACCTTCCCCGAGGGTACGCGTCTCCGGGCCAAGGGCCGGCTGGTCATCTGGTGCAACGGTACACGCGACCCCGCGCTTGGGCCGGTGGATTATCTCAACACCGGCTGGTCGCTCGGCGGCACACACGGCTTGGTCTACCTGTTCAATGCCGAGGAACAGGTCATCGACAGCATCCACTACGGTTTTCAGGTCGCCAACACCTCAATCGGCCGGGACAAAAACGGGGACTGGGAACTCCTGACCAGCCCCACCCCGGGCAAGGCCAACGCCCTCCCTCGCCTCACCGCCAGCGCCTCGATCGTGGTCATCAACGAATGGAGCACCGGCGGCCGGGGCGATGACTGGATCGAGTTGTACAACCCCAACCCGCTTCCCGTGGACCTCGGCGGCAACCACCTCACCGACGACCTCAGTTCCATCGGCCGCACCAAGTTCGAAATTCCGCCGCTGAACTTCATCAGCCCCGGAGGCTTCGTGAAATGGATCGCAGACGGTGACCTGTCCAAGGGCGGCGACCACCTGAACTTCAGCCTCGCCGACCTCGGCGAACAGGTCGCGCTGTACAGCCGCTCCAAGACGTTGATCGAAAAAGTGCAGACCGGCGAAACCAAGCCGGGCGAATCGGAAGGCCGCCTGCCGGACGGCTCTAGCACGATCGTCGCGTTCACCGACACGCCCACCCCCGGCAGGTCGAACTACAAGCCGATCGAGTCGGTGGTCATCAACGAGGTGCTGACGCATACCGACCCGCCGTACGAGGACGCGATCGAGTTGCGCAACCTCGGTGAGGAACCGCTCGACATCGGCAAATGGTGGCTCAGCAACTCGAGGTCCAACCTCAGGAAATACCAGATCCCGGCCGGCACCACCCTCCCCGCCCGGGGCACCACGGTGTTTTATGAACACCAGTTCAACCCGGCGCCCGGTGCCGACCACAGTTTCGCGCTCAACTCCGCGCACGGGGACAAGGTGATCCTCTCCGCGGCCGACTCCGGCGGCGACCTCACCGGCTACCGGATCACCGTCGAGTTCGACTCGGCCGAGAACGGCGTCTCGTTCGGCCTCATCAAGACCAGCCAGGGCGACCAATTTGTCACCCTCTCCCGGCCGACGTTTGGCGTGAGTCAACCGGTCACGCTAGCCGCCTTTCGCAAGGGCTACGGCGAAGCCAACTCCGGCCCCAGCGTCGGGCCGGTCGTGCTGCATGAAATCATGTACCATCCCGCCCCGCTGCCGCACGGCGCCGGCACGCCGGACGACGAGTTCATCGAGTTGCGAAACATCACCAACCGGTCCGTGCCGCTGTACGACCCGCTGCACCCGGTCAACACGTGGTGGATCGACGGAGGTGTTAAATATGAGTTCCCGGTCGGCACCCGACTGGCTGCGGGCGAGTACGCATTGGTGGTCGAATTCGATCCGGTCAAGGAACCGGAGCAGGCCAAGCGCTTGGCCAAGCGCGACGACATCCCGGAGGGCACAACCCTGTTCGGCCCGATGCGCGGCAACCTGAGCAACCGGGGCGACACCGTTCGACTCTACAAGCCGGATCCGCCGCAGGGGCCGGACCGCGAGGACGCCGGTTTCGTCCCGTACATTCTCGTTGACCGGGTAAAGTTTCGCGACAGCGCCCCTTGGCCACCACAGGCCGACGGCCGGGGCGCCACGCTGCAGCGCAAGACCGGCACGGCATTTGGCAATGACCCGGTCAACTGGAAGGCGGATGCCCCCACCCCCGGGCGAGACAATCGCCGATCCGAAGGCGAGGACTCCGATGGCGACGGCATCCCGGATGAGTGGGAGGAGGCCAACGGGCTGAACCCGATCGTGAACACCGACGCAGCGGAAGACAGCGACAACGACGGCCTGAGCAACCTCGCCGAGTATTACGCCGGCACCGACCCGCAGGATGCCGCCAGCGTGTTCCACCTTTCGGCTAGGCGCTTGGCCAACGGGCAGATCGAGCTGAGCTTTGACGCCACCCGCGACGGGCAGATCGTGGAACTGCAATCCACCCCGGCGCTTGGTCAAGCGGGCTGGGAGGCGGTGATGGAGTGGGTGACGAAAAATGCCGGCCTGCAACAGGTGAAGATTGACGTTTCCGATTCGGATGCCCAGTTTTTCCGCCTGCTCCTGATCGAGTAACCCGAATGGAAAACGCCCTCACCAACGCCGCCAGCCAGAGTAATTTCACCGACCTGGACTGGGGCATTGTCGTGGTCTACCTGCTGCTTTCTGTGGGCGTGGCGTTTTTCGTCAAGCGCTACGCCGGCAACATGACAAACTTCGTCGGGGCCGGCCGCGCGGTCGGCCCTTGGCTGGGCATCGCCACGTTGACCGGCACGGAGATGGGCCTGATCACGGTGATGTACAGCGCCCAGAAGGGATTCACCGGCGGGTTCGCGGCGTTTCACATCGGTATCATCGCCGGCGTGGTCGCATTCATTATTGGCGTCACCGGGTTCATCATCGTGCGGCTGCGCGAGCACAAGGTGCTGACCATCCCCGAGTTTTACGAGAAACGGTTTGGCCGTCGCACACGCATCCTCGGCGGCATCATGCTCGCCTTCGGCGGCCTGCTGAACATGGGGCTTTTCCTCAAGGTCGGCGCGATGTTTATCGTGGGCATCACCGGCATGGATCCGGACGGCAACTCTCTCAAGATGGTCATGGTCAGCCTGCTTGTGCTGGTCCTCGTCTACACGGTCATCGGCGGCATGATCTCGGTGGTGATCACGGACTACATTCAGTTTGTTGTCCTCTCGATCGGCATTCTCGTGACAGCCGCGTACGCCGTCTCCGCTGTGGGCTGGGAAACTATTTTCGATACAATGGACACCCATTTCGAGAAGGACTCCGCCTACAACCCAGTGTCTAGCGAGAGCAGTTTTGGCCTGGAATACGTGGTCTGGATGGGCTTCCTCGGAATCGTCAACTGCGCCCTCTGGCCTACGGCCGTCGCACGCGCTCTGGCGATGGAGAGTACTGCTGCGGTGCGGAAACAATTCACCTGGTCATCCGTCTCATTTGCCATCCGCATGATCATTCCAGCCCTGTTTGGCATTTGTGCCTACGTTTTTTTCACGACCACCAAGTCACCGGAGTTGAACCAACTATTCACCGAAGAGGGTGTTGACAACATTTACGCGATGCCGATCTTCCTCGGGCGCATTCTTCCGACCGTGATGATCGGTTTACTGACCGCTGCAATGATCGCTGCGTTCATGTCCACGCACGACGGATATCTGCTCTGCTGGAGTACGGTGATCACGCAGGACATTATCGCGCCGCTGTTCAAGGATCGCCTCGATAACCCGACCCGGGTTCGGATCACCCGCATCCTGATCGTGCTCATAGGCCTGTACATCCTCTACTGGGGAATCATTTACCCGGGCGGTGACGACATCTGGGACTACATGGCGGTAACAGGGGCAATCTATTTCACCGGGGCATTCGCCCTGCTGGCCGGGGGGTTGTACTGGCATCGGGCCAGCTCGACCGGTGCCGTACTCGCGCTATTGGCCGGCACCACCGCCATCATAGGCCTGAGCCCGGTGCAGCAGAAAATCCACAATTGGATTCCGGGGAGCATCCCGGAACGCACCATCACCGACATCAACGATCAAGTCCTCATCTACAACGAGTTCCAGGAACCGGAACCGGAGGAGGAGGAAAGTTCGTTTTTCACCGACACGGTGGTTGATTTCGTGATGACCCCATTTGAGCAGGCCAAGCCGTGGAGATACAACGGGCTGAAGGAATGGACGGCCGTGGTGCGCAACAAAAATGGCCAGACGCAGGCCGCCACCGTTAGGTACAGCGA
>WTHH01000378.1 GCA_011523195.1 Verrucomicrobiales bacterium | reverse complement strand
GATTGGAAATTGTTCATGTCCGAGACATACACCGTTGCGCTGACAACGTTGTCATAATCCATCCCGCTTCCTTGAGCACTGCCCCAGATTGTCCAGGACTTGCTTCGTTTGTTCTTTGATTCCTCCCTCAACAAGCTTGCCTGATTCTGGATTCAATCCGATCTGCCCCGAGAGAAACAGGAATTCTCCCACTTGAACTCCCGGACTGTACGGCCCGAGGGCAGCCGGTGCGTCGTCCGATGTAATCGCCTTGCGTTGCAGCGTCCCATGAGCACACCCCACCATCAGCACAACTGCGATAGTGATTAGTAAGTGTTTCATGTTGTCGAAAATGATCAGTTTGTTGCTACTGGCGGATCAGGGATCTTATGCCGATCATCATGGATCGCTGGTTGAGTTTTGCATTTTCGTCCGAATCCTTTTTTTTCAGCAGCCGGTTAAGGGAGGTGGTGAGGTCTTTTTTGGTGACTATCCCGTCCTTGTCTGAATCTGCCAGCGTGAACAGTCCCTCGGCAACGTAGGGTTCCGGGATTCGCCCGGTTGGTTTTCTGCTGCTTTGGAAAAAGGCGTCAGGCAGTGACTTGATGAAGGAAGCCTTGTTTATTTTTCCAGCTTTTTCACGATCCATCGAATCGAACCATTCGCCAAGCATGGTATGGAGTTCTTCTTTTGTGACCCACTGATCCTCGTTTATGTCAGCTTGGATCATAATGTGCATCGCGAGCCTACCCCTACCAAAATTGCCATTGGCCAGGTGGCCCAGCCGCCCTCCGGGTCTTCCGTGTTTGAAGATATATCCCGTTTCCGTTCCGTTGAGTTGGCGCTCAATCGAATTCGATCTTTTGTCGATGAATTCCCTGATGCCGGGTGGTTGGAAACCAAACGGGGCGGGATACCCTCGCTCGTTTCGGGCCTTAACGGCGGTCTTATCCCTCTTGCGTGCATCCCGAACAGTTTTTTCCAGTTCATCAAATTTCTTCATCAGTTGCTCTCTTGAAAAGAGGCCATCAACCAGCTCGCGGATGATCTTGTCATACTTCATTTTGACAGGCTCGATGGCGAACAGCCTGTCTATGAGATTGTGTTCATCCGAGGAATGAGGGTGGATCAGGCTTAAGTTCATTTGATCCGCAGGTTTTCCGCCGAGCGGCCAACCTGCAAATGAGATATCGAGATCCCACGGAAAGAAGACGAACTTGTTGGTGTCCCTGCCTAGGTGGAGATAGTAGTTCTGTGGCATCGCCAACAGAGTGTCGAGGTTCACAATCAGGGTGTTCACGGCAATGAAGCGAAGAAACCCGTCTACATCGAGATAGGAGGCAATCGAATCACGAAACTCTTGTTCGTTACCATGATTGACGAGATGGGCAAAGTCCATCACGCGCCTGGACTGCGCGGCCGTAGGTATGTCGTCTGGCCGGTAAAGTGGCGCATAAAACCTCCAGTAATCACCGTGGAATTCCACACTGGCTATACCTTCCGGTTTCATTAGTAGGCCCTTTTTGGATCCGAAACGATCATTCAGGAAAGACTTGTTTACCTGCTCGACTATCGTGAAGAGACCAAGCGTTTCCTTTTCAAATCGTCCGGGAATAGTCAGCGTCAACTCAGCAAAAGTGGTACGAGGTGCCGGCACACCTGCCTGCTGAAAGAGCCAGTAACTGAACGCGTCCCGCAGCTTCGAAGGGTCAAGCCCTCCTGCATTCAGGTTGAGCGTTTCCACCGATTTGTAGCTCTGGTCGTCATTGGTCCAATCCAATTTAATCTTCATGTTGCGCTTCAGGCTGCCGCGCATGAGATTGAAACTTGCGTTGCCCTTGTAGCGGACCCCGATGCCATTTAACCGCTGCCTATTGATGGTCATGGCGCCCGTGGCCCATGGGAAACGACTCCGGTGTACTTCACGTTTTGTCCCGTCAGGTGTCTTTGAAGAGTCTACCGGTGGTTGCCCCTTGTTTGGATCCAACGCTTTCATGGCTTCCCATTCCGTGTTGGAGATTACCAAGTGAAACCTGTGCACCTTTGAGTGATCCCAAAAACCATCCGAGGAATTCACCTCAATTGCGCCTAGCAAAAGTACCGTTACGAGTGTGAATAATGTGTGTTTCAGGCTGCCCAAATCTCTGTTTAATCGATTAATTTGGCAATAATTTAAAAGAAACGGAGTGAACTGGATGCACTTGGCCAAGAGCTTTGATCGAAGTTGGGAGAAAGAAAAAAATGGTCGGAGCGAGGCGATTTGAACACCCGACATCCAGTTCCCAAAACTGGCGCTCTACCAAGCTGAGCTACGCTCCGACCAAGCCCCGAAGGGAAAGGCAAATTAACAAAATCAATTTTCAAAGCAAGATATGAATCTTTAAGAAACAAAATTATAGAAACATATAATTAGATTAATATAAATGTCTTTTGCTGTTTTCTTTAAATCAAACAGGCATGGATCTGATCTAAAAAGGTTTTTTGGAACAATTTGCCATAACTCAACGAACTGACACATTTTAACATGAAATTTCTTTGTTCATTGCTGGTAGTTTCATTTTCAACATCTCTTTTCGGAGATATTAGACTCTCCAAACAAAACGGAAAACTTTCCAAACTGAACTGGAAGGTTGTAAACGACACTGTCATGGGAGGTAGATCATCCAGTCGTTGGACAAGTAATTCTTCAGCATTTATCTTCGAAGGTAATCTTTCTCTCGAAAATAATGGAGGTTTTGCATCGATTAGGTGCGAACTTAAAAACAATGATCTATCCAATGAAGATGGTATTTACTTAAAGGTTAAAGGGGATGGTAGAAAGTACCAATTTAGAATCCAGTCGAAGGTGTCTAGGTGGGCAAATTATTCGAATGAATTTAAAACCAAGAAAGATTTAGTTCAGACTTTCTATCTTCCATTCAAGGATTTTAAACCTTCTTGGAGAGGCCGCAGGCTGAATAACTTACCAACTTTAAAAGGTGAAGATGTAGTTGGTATTGGTTTTCTCCTAGGAGATAAAATCCAAGGAAAATTCAAACTAGAAATTATCGAGGTTGGTGCAACAACAAAAAAGTCTTACACGAAGCGCTCAACTATCAAAAAGACACAATTTGACCCCATGACATACTAACGAGAATTATTTATTTAATTTTCACTTTTCCACTATCAGAGAAAGGCCTCTTGATATTTTTTTTTATTATGCTAGGGTAATGCGAACTACTTTGTTCTAAGTTCCGCATTGATGTCAAAAATCAACACATTCAGAAAATCTTTTTGTTCATGCAATCTGCTTTTTCTCTCTTCTATCTTATTTTTTGGGATTTTATCGCCTTATGCATTGGCCGGTGAAAACTGGTGGCAGTTTCGCGGGCCAAGCGGGGACGGGCAAACAGCGTCTACCGGCCTGCCGCTGAAGTGGTCAGAGACAGAAAACGTCATTTGGAAAACGGCCATCCACGACAGGGGCTGGTCTTCTCCAGTGATCTGGGGCAATCAGGTTTGGCTGACCACGGCCACGGCTGACGGGAGAAAGTTGTTCGCCATTAGCGTGGACAAGGACACTGGAAAACTTATTCACGATTTGCATTTGTTCGACGTGGCCAAGCCCATGCGGATCACGAAGGACAACACCTACGCGACGCCCACGCCGGTGATCGCCGACGGCCGCGTGGTCCTGCACTTTGGCACCTACGGCACGGCCTGTCTCGACACCGTCAGCGGCAGGGTGTTGTGGAAGCGGCGCGACCTGAATTGCGACCACGAAGCGGGTGCCGGCCCGGCCAGTTCGCCAACGCTGATCGGGAACAAGTTTGTGGTGCACGTGGACGGCCGAGATGTGCAGTACATCATCGCGTTGGATATCGCCACGGGGAACACGGTTTGGAAAACGCCGCGCTCGCTCGATTATGACTCGTTCCCTATTCACCACCGCAAGGCGTACTGCATGCCGGCGCTGGTGCCGAGGGGCGAGGGCCAGCAACTGGTCAGCCCGGCTGGCCGAGGCCTGTACGCCTACGATCCGGAGACCGGAAAGGAGTTGTGGCACGTGAGGCATCGGGGGTGGTCGGTCGCTCCCCGTCCGGTGTCCGGCCACGGGCTGGTGTTCGCCACGGTGGATCGCGACCGGCCTGAGCTGTGGGCCATCCGGCTCGACGGCAACGGCGACGTGACCGACACTCACATCAAGTGGAAGTCGATTCGTAGTATGCCGCAGCGATGCTCGCCGCTGCTGGTGGGCGACCTGTTGTTCGTCGTGAACCGCGGGGGCATCGCGACCTGTCTCGAGGCCAGGACCGGCGAGGTCGTCTGGAAGGAACGACTGAAGGGCGCGTACTCGGCATCGCCAATTTACGCCAAGGGACGGATTTACCTGTTCAACGAGGAGGGGCTTACCACGGTGATACGGCCGGGCCGCAAGCT
>WTHH01000120.1 GCA_011523195.1 Verrucomicrobiales bacterium | reverse complement strand
TCCACGAACTTGCCGGTGTGATGCAGTTTGTACCGTTGATCCCGCACCCACCACTTGCCCCGATGCTCGCTGTAAGCCCAGCTGCGCTCGTAGGCTTTGCCGTGGAGCACCGGCAAAAAACTGATTCCGTCTGTCGGCTGGTCAACTGTTGCCCCTGCGAGTTGGAGACTGGTGGGGAAGAAATCGGCCATGTCGATCAGTGCATCGGTGCGGCTGCCCGGCTCGATCACCGAGGGCCAGTTCACGATCAGCGGAACACGGGTGCCGGTGTCGTCCAGTCGGCCTTTACCGCCTTGGATGCGACTACCGGCTAACTGGGAAAAAACCGGCACACGAATGAGTTTTCCATTCACATGATGGGAGATTATCTTCGACGGTGTTCCGTTGTCAGTCGTGAAAATCACGACGGTGTCATCGCGCAGTTTTTTCTTTTCGAGAAACGCAGTGAGCAGGCCAACTTGGCGATCCATCTCCGCAACCATCTCTGCGTACGACAGGTATTTGCCGCTAGGCGAAACCGGAACCGGTTTGTCGAGGTCATCGGTGACGTCGTGACAGAGCGCCATCGAGTAAAATGCGAAGAACGGTTTTTCCTCCTTCACACTCCTGTCGATGAACGACTCGATGAACTCGCGATAAACATCGGGGCCGAACTGCTGCCGGGCGGCTTCGTTGACCCTGCCGTTCTCGTAGATCATCGGCTTGTGGTAGCGCGCGCCCTCGTGCCAGCCAAACACGCTGTATTCGTCGAAGCCCATGCGGTGTGGCTGCAGGGGATCATCTCGGAGCAGAGTCAACTGCCACTTGCCGGTCACCACGGTAGAATAGCCGGCTGCCTTCATCGCGTGGGCTATAGTTTGTTTTTCCAGCTTCGCCGGGAACGTGCCCCACTTCGGGCTGCTCACGTTGATCGGGTAGCGGCCGGTCAGGACGGCCACCCGCGTCGGGTGACAAACCGGCATGCTGTAACAGTGCATCGCTTGCAAGCCGCCTTTGGCCAACGCGTCCAGATGAGGGGTGGGATACGACTCACCCCCGTAACATCCGAGCGCCTCGTAGCCGACGTCGTCCGCGAGAATCAAAATCACGTTCGGTTGTTTCGCGGCATACACCGGCGCCGAGCCCCATGAAATGCATGCAGCAAACGCAGCGAATAAAAACTGTCTTTTTTTCATAGTAATCTGTTCGGAAAAAACGCAGTGCCACCGGATACCATATTCGATCCGCTAATGCCATTTTCCGATACGTCGTGACTCTGGGCGAATAGCCTTTTCGCTTGTCAGGGTGCGGGCGCGGCATAGGCTTTTTCGCGTCCTTGAGTTTTGTCGTTGCCAATTTGATTTGCCTGCGCTTGGCCAAGCGCATTGCCGTCGTTTGCGGCGGCTTGGCCGTGATCGCGCTTGGCCAAGCGGAGGAGGCGCACTGGGCGTTCGAGCCTGTCGTTGACCCGTCGGTTCCGGTTTCGAGCAGCGCCTGGCCAAGCTCCCCGATCGACGCATTCGTGTTGCGGGAGTTGCAGACCAACGGCATGTCGCCGTCCCCGCCTGCGAAACCAGGGGAGTTGATTCGGCGTGCGACGATCGAGTTGACAGGCCTGCCTCCGACATTTGCCGAGGCGCGGGCGTTTCAGCTTGAATACAATTCCGATGCCCGGCAGGCATTGGCGGGACTGGTCGACAGATTGCTGGCATCGCCCGAGTACGGGCGGCGCTGGGGGCGGCATTGGCTGGACGTGGCGCGCTACGCCGATGCCAAGGGCTACGTCGATGCCGGGGAATCGAAGTATCCGTTTGCCTACACTTATCGCGATTATGTGGTGGAAGCGTTCAACCGTGACCTGCCATTTAATCGATTTATCCGTGAACAGATCGCGGCTGACCTGTTGCCCGGCAGGACCTCGGAGTCGATGGCTGCACTGGGCTTTCTCACCGTAGGTGCGCGCTTCAATTTTTTTCCGCATGAGATCATCGACGACCGCATCGACGTCGTGACCCGTGGTTTCCTCGGTCTCACGGCGGCGTGCGCCCGTTGTCACGATCATAAATACGACCCGATTCCGATTGAGGATTACTACTCGTTGTACGGCGTGTTCGCCAACTCCCGCGAGCCTTCACCGGACCGCTGGCCGGTTATCGGCACGAAGGCCGGTGCAGAGGATGTAGCGATTCAAAAGAAGCTCACGGAGGCGGCCGGTAAGTACGACGCGTTGCGGGATAAACTGCACCGGCAGATTCAGCACGAGCTGAGGGCGTGGGCCGGAGATTATTTGCGGTACATCGTGCAGTCGACGCCGCGTCACCGGACGCAGGCGCAGCCGGAGATACGGACCGAGCGCGGGGTGATCCGCGAGGTGGCCGCCTACGCGAGCGGCGGCGTGATTCGCTGGCGCCTTTTTCTTGAGTCGCGCCAGCCGGACGATCCGATCTTCGGAATGTGGCGGCGGTTGTTCGAATTGGAAAAGGAGACCATCCCGTCTCAATTTGAAAACGAATTTCGCGCTTGGCAGAAAGGGAGTGAATCGAATCCAGTTGTGGTAGAGGCGTTCAAATCAAAGCCACCGAAAAACATGGCGGACGTCGCGAATGTCTACGGCACATTGATTGAGTCGGTCGAGACCGAGTGGCGGCAATTTCAGAAAGCGAACACCGACGCGACTGCGCTGCCAGAGGCCGAAAAGGAACAGGTCCGGCGTGCCATGTATGCGGCGGATTTTCCGGCCACAATGACGGTGGACGAATCGGCGGATTTGTACGCGCTGGATGAGAGCACGGAAGTTCGGAAACATTTTGCGGCGATCGAGCGGGTCTATCTCGAGCAGTGGAACTCAGCACGCCCACGGCCGATGCTCATGGCGGATCGACGTCAGCCGGGTGAGCAGCGAGTGTTTCTCCGGGGCGATGCAAACCGCCTTGGCCCAAGGGCCGGCCGGCACATTCCGGCGGTCTACACCGGGAACCGCGTGCGGCCGATCGAACGCGGCAGCGGTCGATTGGCGCTGGCCGACTCGATTGCCAGCGAGGACAATCCGCTCACGGCGCGGGTGATCGTCAACCGCGTGTGGGCGTGGCACTTCGGCCGGGGGCTGGTGGAGACTCCGAGCGATTTTGGCGTGCGCTCCGCACCGGCGAGCCACCCGGAGTTGCTCGATCACCTCGCCGCCTGGTTTGTGAGAAACGAATGGTCGATCAAGCGGTTGAACCGCTACATCATGCATTCAAAAACCTGGCAACAATCGAGTGTCGACCGGCCGGCGCTTCGCGGGATGGATCCGGACAACCGGCTGCTTTGGCGCAAAAACCGCCGCCGGATGGGGTTTGAAACGATGCGTGACTCGATGCTGTTCGTCTCGGGGCAGCTTGATCACCACGCCGGCGGGCCGCCACTGGAGAAGGCACCGGACGATACGGCCAATCGCCGCCGTACACTGTATTCATTCGTCGACCGGGAAAATTTGCCGGACGTGTTTCGTGTGTTCGATTTTCCGTGCCCGGACATTTCCGCGCCGGGCCGCTCGCGGACGACCGTGCCGCAGCAGTCGCTTTTCCTGTTGAACAATCCGTTCGTGCTGGCGCGAGCCGAGGCCTTGGCCAAGCGCTTGGCCAACGGTACGAACGAGGCCCGTGTTGCCGCCTTGTATCGTGCCACGCTTGGCCGCGAACCGGAGCCGGAGGAGTTGCGCTTGGCCAAGCGCTTCGTCGCGCAGTCCGGGCTGTCCAAGGCGACGCTGCCGTGGCAGGAATTGGCGCAGGCACTCCTGCTGTCCAACGAATTCATGTTCGTAGATTAAACCATGTCCTATCATAGAGTTTACAAGATGCCGTTTGCGAAGTTGTACCCTTTGCTCTTGGATAAGGTGGAGCGCAAAGACCGCACGAAGGCGGAGCTCGACGAGATCATCTGCTGGCTGACCGGCTACGACCCGGCGGGGTTGCAGCGCCTGATCGACGAGGAGAAGGATATGGAAGCTTTCATCAACGAGGCACCGGCCTTGAATCCAAAACGGAAGCTCATCAAAGGTGTCGTTTGTGGGGTTCGTGTGGAGGAGGTTAAAGAGCCCCTGATGCGGGAGTTGCGTTACATGGATAAGATGATCGAAGAACTCGCCAGGGGAAGGGCTATGGAAAAAATCCTGGGACAATGAATCTTCAAAAGGACATCGCCCCGCTTCAACCGCAGCCGAAGCGCCTGGCCAACCGCCGTGATTTCCTGTCGCGTGCCGGCATGGGATTCGCATTGCTGGGACTGCGCGACGTGATGGCCGGTCCGCATCCCGGCTTGAATCTGCCCGACCCGCTCGCACCCACCGGTCCGCACTTTGTGCCGCGGGCCAAGCGCGTGATTCACATTTTCATGAACGGCGGCCTGTCACATGTGGATAGCTTCGATCCCAAACCGATGCTGGCC
>WTHH01000365.1 GCA_011523195.1 Verrucomicrobiales bacterium | reverse complement strand
ACAGCACGACGGCGGTCTGCTCGGCCGGGATGTTGAACTGCGCTTGGCCAAGCGCGGCCTTGTGCTTTAGCAGGATGGCCAGCTTGGCCAAGCCGGAAACCTGCTCGCGCACGTCCTCAAGATAAATGAACTCGATGCCGGCCTCCTTCATTGGCTCGATGTCCAGTCCGGCTTTCTCGAGGAACGCCCGGGAGGTGACGATTTGTTTCAGTCCGGCCAGCTCGGAGCAGGTCTGCATCATCGGCGTGCCGGTGGTGTAGTTCAGGATCGCCGGCACCTTGCCGATGCGCCAGAACGCGAGGATGGTGACCGGCGTGGCGTTCACGTTGGGCAGCAGCACTCCGATTCGTTCGTCGTCCGGGTTGAGCAGTTTGCTGAACCGGCCGGCCAACACCTCGGCGCCGACCATCACCATGCGGTGAGGCAATCTTTTGCCGGTGATGTCTTCAAGGATAATTGTCTTAGGCCGTTCACGGGCCACGGTTGCTGAGGCTGTCAGCAAATCCTGTGGGCCAACCTCCATTTCACTCTCAAACTGAATCTTCATCAACTGCTCGCGTAGCCACTGGGTGTAGGCGCCGCGAACGTCGGCGCGCTTGGTAAGAGTCTCAGGAGGGGTGATTAGATCGCTGAAATGGACGGAGAGTTTGGGGAAGATTTTTTTCCAGCTGGGATTGGGAGAGTAGGGCAGTCGCTGGGCGTTGCGCTGGTAGCAGGTGATGATCTTGGCGTCGGTTTTCTCGAGCAGAAACCCGGTGCCCTCGAACAGTTTCATCAGGCTGCCGGTTTCGGAGAGGCGGCCCTCGGCGAACAGCACCATCCTCCCTCCGTCCTGCAGGAACTTGGACATCTCCTTGACGGCGAACGGTGAGTTGTTGTCCACCGGAAAGGTGAACCGGTTGCGCATGACGAAGCGAAAGACCCAGTGGCTGTCCGCGCGGGTGGACGACACCATGAATTTCCAGTCCTCCCCGAGGCAGATGCCGACGATCCACCAGTCGAACCATGAGAGATGATTCGGAATGAGCAGAACCGGCCCGGGAGTCTTGAGCACCTCAGCGTTGTGTATCCTGAACCTAAAGAAGATTCGAGCGAAGATTCGACTAAAAAAACGGAATAACGACATTCGATGGTTCCCTTGTTCGGAAACAATCTAAAGCCGAAGTTAAGAAACGAAAACCAAAATCGTCAAGGCGCGTCAATTGCTGGCGAACCAGAGAAAGCTGATGGGCAGTAGCAGCCCCAGCAGCGTGGCGATGACCGACGGCCATCGCCGATTTTTTCATCGGAACGCCATGACCAATCCCAGTAGCGCGGTGACGATCATGCCAAGCGCCAACAGCAGTTAAAACCAGCGGAACGCTTCGGAGACAGTGTCGTAACTGGGGCCGTTGACGCCCTGACACTTGTGCATCTTGCTCAGGGTGGACACCCATTTCGGTGTTACGTACGAACCGTCTTTTGTTTCGCTATGAAACCCGAACAACTGCTAGGCGCCGGATGCACAAAAGAAGATGAGCATCGGCGCAAACAGGCAGTCGAGGTACAGGTGCAGTGTCCGAATCCATTTCATCATTAAAAAAGCCGGCGGGGTCCTCCCGCCGGCTGAAACTTAGTGCCGCTTGGCCAAGTGATTTGCGTTAGGCGAATAGCTTGGTGACCGCCTTGGCTTTGACTAACTCGCGTGGCTGGTTGAGGTGGTTGTAGACGATCGTCTCGGGGTCGATGCCGAACGCGTGGTAAATCGTCGCCAGCAATTCGCCCGGGTGTACCGGATCTTCGACAGGTGCTGAGCCGGTATGATCGGACTTGCCGTGAACGTAGCCGCGCTTAATGCCGGCACCGGCGATCGCCGCAGTGTAGCAGTATGGCCAGTGGTCACGACCGTCGGCGCTATTACTATTTCCAGAGGTGCTAACACCCATTGTCGGGCTGCGGCCGAATTCGCCAACTGCAACAACGAGCGTCTCCTCGAGCATGCCGCGTTGATCGAGGTCGGTGATCAGGCCGGAAAGGCCGGCGTCAAGCATCGGAGCGGATTGATCCTTCATGCGCTTGGGCAGGCCAACGTGCACGTCCCAAGAGTGGTTGTCGGAGTTGGCGACCTTGGGCCAGACGACCTCGACTACGCGTGTGCCGGCCTCAACGAGGCGGCGTGCAAGCAGGCAGCTTTGGCCAAAGGTGTTGCGGCCATAAAGATTGCGGGTGGCCTCGGACTCCTGTGCGAGGTCGAAAGCGTTGCGCGCGCGGCCGGAGGCCACGAGGTTGAGAGCGCGGTCATAGTAATCGTCCAGCTTGAAATCGGCTACGGCCTTGTCGATGTCTGGCGAGGCGTCGTTGATGGCGTCACGAAGACGGGCACGACGACGGAGGCGCAGCTCGAACACGTCGGGGCGCATCTTGAGGTCGTCGGTCTTGATGCGGTCCATCTTGTTCATGTCCATGTCGCCGCCGTCCGGGTAGAGGTAGTAAGGGTCGAATGACTTGCCGAGGAAACCGGCGGTGCCACCCTTGCCGACCACGTTGCTCTCCTGCAACGGACGGGGCAGCATGACGAACGGCAGCATCGGCTCGGTCGGTGGACGAAGACGGATAATGTTGGAACCGAAGTTCGGGAAATCCTTTGGGCTGGGCGGCTCGAGTTGGCCGGACGGGCTGACCTTGTCGGTAGTGTAGCCGGTCATCATTTGGTAGATGGCGGCGGTGTGGTTGAACAGGCCGTTCGGTGTGTAGCTCATGGAGCGGATCAACGACATCTTGTCATTAACCTTGGCCAGCTTAGGCATCAGTTCGGTGAAGTTGATGCCAGGAATCTTGGTCGCTATTGGTTTGAAAATAGACCTCACATTGTCTGGGGCCTCTGGTTTTGGATCCCAAAGGTCCAAGTGGCTGGGACCGCCCTGCAGGTAGCAAAGGATCACATGCTTGGCCTTTCCCCAGCCGGGGCCGCCTACGTGGCCGGCCTCTGCGGCACGGGCCTGCAGTTTGAGGATGTTGGCCAAGCCCAAGCCCATCATGCTAGACCCGCCGATGCGGAGCAGGTCGCGACGTGAGACTTTCAAGTGCGGATCGCACAAGTCCTTTCCGGGTTCTCCTGGTATGGTAATCATTGTCTTTTCTTTGGTTTAACTAACTAAAAAATCTCGTTCCGGGCAAATCTATCATTTTTGCATGAGCCGTCAACGGTTGAATAGGAACGCTGGACTGTTGATCAGCGCCCAAGCGATGTCCTGTGCCGCGGTCAGGCGGATGGTTTTTTGCTGTCCCTCGCTCAGCTCCAGCGCGCGCCGGAACTCGGCCAGTTTTGGATCGACGCTCAGCGGTTGCTCAGCCTTGGCCAGGCCCGCTTTCAATTCCTTCAGTTTGGGATCCTCGGGGCGTTTTTTCTTCGCCTCCCCTAGTTCCTTGTTTTTGGCGGCCAAATCGTTGTCCTGTGCCTTGAAGTAATCGGTGATCCGCTTGCGCTGGTCGTCGTTTCGCTTGTCCGAGGCGGTGGCGAGGATGGCGCCGATGTCACCGGGATGCCCGATCTCGACCTTCTCGTCGGTCGTCACCAGTAGACGGAATTTGCCGATCGAGTGTTTGTTACTGCTGTAGTTTTGATTCAGCGAGAACGTCAGGCGCGAGCCGCCCTCGGCCCCGAACTTCTCCTTCGGGATAAAGATTGCGGTGCGGTCGGTGCTCAACTTCGGATGGGAGGCCCAGCCGGAGTTGTCGACCTTGCCGTCGATCGCCTTTTTCACGTCAAAGTCCTTCTGGTTGAAATCCGCCTTGGCGTCCTTGAAGGAGACCTTTGTGGATTTGCGGCCCTGACCATCGCCGGTGGAGATGGCCTTGAGGCCAAGCTCGGTCAGCACAAAGTTGCCGTCGTCGTTTCGGCCGGGGCCCTTCTTCGGCAACTTGTCGTCTGCGAGCAATTCCAGCCGCACACCGGTGATGCCGCTGAGCTTGGTGTCGGCGTTGACGGTGTAGACTGTCTTCTTCAGGTCGCCGCTGGCGAAGACCACGTTGCCGTCGCGTTTCTCGAGCTTGGAGCCGTTGGTGGCCTTCAAGTCGCCAAGCTCGACCGCCGTCCATCGAGTAGTCTTGGCGGCGGAGCTTTCCCAGTCGGCCAAGCGCTTGGCCAAGTCGTCATTGTAGGCCTTGAGCGCTTGCTCGGCCTTGGCGATGCGTTCCTTTTGTTTGCGGTCGGCCTCGGCTTCGCGCGGGGCGATCTCCATCTGGTAAGCCTCAAGCTTGGTCTTGGCCAAGCGGATGGCGTCCTCGCGTTTCTTTGCACGAGCTGTCTCGCGGGGCTCAATTTCCTTCTCGTACTTGGCTAGTTGATCGATCGCGGTTTTGTGCTCGCCCTTGACGTCTTCAATAATCTTCTTGGCTGCCGTGATTTCCTCCGGTGTGGCGTGGCGGTTC
>WTHH01000089.1 GCA_011523195.1 Verrucomicrobiales bacterium | reverse complement strand
CTTCCACATCGGACGGACAAAGGCCAAGCCGTTCCTCCTCGCATTCACAAAAAACCGGCACAGTCCCCAGCCAGAGCATGGGGACTACCGAAGCCCAAAATGTGGCAGTTGGAACAATCACCTCGTCGCCCGGTTGAAGATCGATCGCGAAAAACGCGGCCATCAATGCCGACGTCCCATTGTTGTGGGAGAGCGCAAATTTGCGGCCAACGAACGCGGCGTACTCCTGCTCCAATTCACGGGCGACCGGGTTCGTTGTGATATTCCCCGAGCGCATAACCTCGACAACGGCCTGCTCATCTTCCTCCGTCAGAATCGGCCAACGATTGGCCTCGGCCTGCGACTGGATTACCGCTGGTTTGCCGCCGAGTATCGCCGGGGTGTCAGTTTTTTGCTGTTCCATTTCGTTGAAGTTGCCGACCGGTCAATCGATCAAATGTTTGCTCCACCCGGTTCACATAATCGCGAACAGCCCTGTTGGCCTTCGTCGCTTGGCCGGGGTAAAGCCGATTGGCCAAGCGCTTGATTTCCGGCAGATGCTCGTTGTCTTCTCCGAGCCCCTCGCGGGAGGTCCATTGTGAAATGTTCGTCCGGCGACGAAGATAATCATCCAGCGTGCAACAGGCTTCGTTGCGAACACACCAGTCGATCGAGGGTACCGGCTCAGGCATCCCAGGAAACGATTCCATCTCCACTTGGCCAAGCGCACCGTTGGCATGATTACCATTCCGCTTGACGTCCCCCACCCGCCTGACCAACGCGTCTGCCACCTTGCGGGCGAACCGGGCACAACCGGTGATCTTCCCCCCGTAGGTTGAAAACCACGGCTTGGCCTCATCCGACACGAGTTGAAACCGCCGGGAGAGGTCCAGCGGATAAACATCGGCCTCGTAATCGCGCTCGACCACCAACGGCCGGATACCGGTGCGCAGCATGGTAATGTCGGAGGACTCAACCGGCGTCGACAGCCGTCTGTTCGCGTGGTGGAGCAAATACTCGACGTCCTCACTTGCCGGCGCAAAGCCCTGCTCCGGTGTGGCCACCGCCGTCTCCGTCGGGCCAAGCAATGACACCGGCCCCCAAGGCAGACACAGGTAGGTGTCATCCAGTTCGCCCAGTTCAAAAATAAGCGGAACTTCATGTCCCGTCGCCTTTTTGATCCCGGCAAAAACCCCCTTGCTGAAGGCGTGCTTGTACGGCGACTCGATGCCGAACTGGCCATTGACGCGATCCGCCCAGACCCCGGCGCAGTTGACTACGCAGGCCGCCCGGGCGTGGGATTCCTCACCGGTCAATTGATCCTGCAGATCCAGTCGCCAACATTTGTCCTGTTTTGAAAAAGCCCCATCCTCAACCGAGGTGTGGTTGAGGGCCACCTGCCCTTCACTCGAATGTTTCGTGATCCAGTCCAGCACGAACCGGCAGTCGGAACTGTTCAGCATGCCCTCCTCAAACAGGATGCCGCCTAGATTATGTTCGGTAAGGTTGATGAGATTCGACTCCGGAAACGAACGCTGCAGCGAAGGCTGTTCGCGCCTTAGCGAACTTAAAATCCAGTAGAGATAAAACGCCGATAGGGTCATCCATCGGTTCCGCCCCTTCGAATCCGGGATGTAGCGGAACGACTGCTTTCGAACTCGACCATCCAGCCGCTCGATCATCCGGTCCCGCGACAGGGAAAACTCGACCACCGCCTTGATGTCAAAATTCCGCAGGTAAAGCAGGCCGCCCCAGACCATCATCGCAGATGCCTGGCTGGTCCCGCAGGCGAAATCCCCCTTGTCCAGCAACAGCACCCTGTAGCCGCGACCACATAGCTCATGGTAAAGGCTCGCACCGTTAATGCCGGCACCAATGATGGCCACATCGAACCGGATGTCACTCGATTCCGCCCTGAGTCCCTCTCGACTGCGTGAATTCATGTGCTGGCTGCGCGAGAGTGATTATCTAAATACGAAATTGAAGTCGAGAGTAAATCAACAACCGTTCGTACTTGGCAAAGCGACCACAATCACTTCCCCCGGGATAAACACAAAACCAGCCATGGGATGAAAAACAGCAGTATCGCGCCAGCTCAAAATAACCGAGAAACTAACTGGTAGTGGATCATCTTGGCGTCTTAATCGAACCGACCGAGATCTGACTTACCAATTCCGAGAAATTTCCCATGAATCGAAAGTATTAGAGCATCGGCAAACAAAATCCCCGACGCCCAAAAACAAAGTATGCCAAACGACACCAGCAGACACCGGAAGCAAATATTCTCCAGCCAATCAAGCCACTCGGGACGAGGTTTGTTTATGGCCGAAGCGTAAAGCCATCCCCAGGTCCGGGAAGCGGAATTGGCAAGGCGACTGAATTGGCGTATGAACAGCGCATGCGATTCACTTTGCGTTTACTCTCCGTGTTCCTCTATGCCCTGTGTGGATTGACCGACGCCCAGGCGAAGAAACCGAATATCATTCTTGTGATCACCGATGACCAAGGTTACGGCCCGATCGGCCGACATGGGCATCCCTGGATTCGCACCCCGCACCTGGACAAGTTGTACGACACGAGCACCCGCTTCACGCGCTTCATGGTGAGCCCTACGTGCGCGCCGACGCGAGCGGCATTGATGACCGGACGGCACCCAATGAAGAACGGCGTGACGCATACGATCCTCGAGCGCGAGCGCATGACGCTCAAGGCCACCACGCTGCCGCAGGTACTTAAGCAGGCCGGCTATATCAGCGGTATCTTTGGCAAATGGCACCTCGGAGACGAGGAACCGTATCAACCTCACAAACGCGGCTTCGACGAGGCATTCATCCACGGCGCGGGCGGCATCGGCCAAGCGTACAAATGCAGTTGCGCCGATGCCCCGGGCAACAAGTATTTTGACCCGGTTGTGCGTCACAATGGATCGTTCGTGAAAACCAAGGGATTTTGCACCGACATTTTCTTCACCGCCGCGCTTGGCTGGATCAAGGCAAAGAAGAATGGTGATGCGCCGTTCTTTGCGTACATTACCACCAACGCACCCCACGGGCCTTTCATCGCCCCGCCTAAGAACACGAAGTATTTCACTGATCGCGGCTTTGGCAAAACGCAGGCCGGCTTTTACGGGATGATCGAAAACATCGACGAAAACATGGGACGCCTATTGGACAAACTGGAGGAGTGGGATTTGTACGAAGACACGATTTTGATTTTCATGAGTGACAACGGCATGACCGGTGGTGGTTCAGGGCGCCTGGGACAGGACGTGGCCAAGGGTTATCCGTTCTTCAACGCCGGCATGAAGGGCCTAAAAGGAAGCGCCGAGGAGGGCGGCGTGCGCGTGCCGTTTCTTGTGCGCTGGGATGGCGAATGGAAACCCGACCGGGACATCTCGACGCTGAGTGCCCACATCGATGTACTGCCCACCTTTGCCGAAATCGCTGGCATCAAAAAACTTCCGCTTGGCCAAGTGGAGGGTCGCAGTTTCCTGCCACTGCTCGACGGCAGCAAAAAGAAGCTGCCGAATAATCGCTACCTCTTCACACACCGCGGCCGTTGGCCAACCGGCACGAATCCGGAAGAGCACAAGACTTTCAACTACTCGATCCGCAGTGAAAAGTGGCGCTTCGTCGCCCCGCAATCCGCCCGAAAGGGAGCCAAGACCAAGGGTAGTCTATACAACATGAAAAAGGATCCAGGCCAAAAAACGAACGTCATCGACAAGCACCCGGCCATCGTCAAAAAAATGCAGGCTGCCTACGATCAATTCTGGAGCGAAGCCCGCCCGCTCATGGTCAACGAAGGCGTTCCCATGTCCAAAACCCGCCCATACCACGTGTGGTTCGAGGAACAGTCAAAAAACGGTGGTATCCCACAGTGGACAGCTCCTGAGTTGTAAACACCCCGTCTCAAACCATAATCCACCCTCGAATAAAAAGTCATCCCATGCGTTCATTACGGTACCTTTCGGTTTTATTTATAGTCCTTTACAACGGACTGACAGTACAGGCTGCAAAGCAAACCAATTTTCTGTTCTTCCTTGTGGATGATATGGGTTGGGCCGATATCGGGGCGAATGGCAGCACGTTTCACGAGACACCCCACATCGACCGCTTGGCCAAGTCGGGGATGCGTTTCACCCAAGGCTACGCAGCCGGATCAGTCTGCAGCCCAACCCGGGCAAGCATCATGACCGGCAAGCACCCGGTGCGTGTGGACATCACCGACTGGATTCCGGGGCAGTCCAATCGGCCAACCAATCCCCTGCTTCATCCGGAGGATCGACACAGTTTGCCGCTCGAGGAAGTCACCCTCGCCGAGGCACTTAAGCAGCATGGCTACCAGACTTTCTTCGCTGGCAAATGGCACTTGGGCAAAGAAGGCGAATGGCCAACCGACCAGGGCTTTGACATCAACATTGGCGGCCACCACAAG
>WTHH01000319.1 GCA_011523195.1 Verrucomicrobiales bacterium | reverse complement strand
CCTCACGGGTGTCGAGTAACAGTTCGCCCTTGGCTTTGCCGGCCTCTTCGCTGTGGCATTTGTAGCAGTTTTGAACCAAAACCGGCCGAATATGGTTCTCGAAAAACTCGATTCCCCCGGCCTCAGCCGCCGCCAAGCGGCTTGGCCAAGCGGCCATTCCCAACCCAAGTGCCGCTGTAACCTGCAATAATCGATGAAAAAAGCTCATAAACGAAGTGCCGTAGACTACAAAAATATTCCACACATTCAAGCCAAAGCAACCCGGGAACCCGTTCCGAGCCAAGCGCTTGGCCCAGCGTCAAAACGCAAAATACCCCCAATAAACGCTTGCAATCGACTTGCTGGCCACTATGGTTTCCGCCCTTTTGTTGAGAGCCAAAATGATACTCAACCCCGATCAATTGACGATACTGGCCCAAGCCGCACCTCAGACCGCACCCCAGAATGCCCCCGGAATCGGCGGCATGCTCTTACCAATGGTGCTGATGATGGTCATCTTTTATTTCCTCCTCATCCGCCCCCAAACCAAGCGGGAGAAGGAACGTAAAAAAATGGTGGAAGCACTGAAAAACGGAGATTCTGTGGTCACCCGCGGCGGCATCGTGGGCTCCGTCCAGTCGGTGAAGAACGACACCCTCACCATCCGGTCTCTCGAAAGTAAATTTGAGGTCTACAAAGACGCGGTGGAACGCGTCATCACAGACCGTGGCGATTTAAAAGAAAACAAATAGTTAAAAACCGTGAAACGCAATAATCTTAACCGGTTCCTCTTCCTGCTCCTGGTGCTCGGCTGGGCGTATTACGAGATGACCCCACTTCAGGACAAGCCTGGGCGTTTGTTGGACCGATTTACCTCTGAGTCGACAAACAAAGTCGTCGTCACCGAGATCGCCGAAACGGCTCAGACCAATTTTTTGGCTCAATCCGAGTCGGAGAAAAACGAGTACGGCGCGCTCATGTCGGCGGTCGTTGAGTCAGGCGTCGCGCTGTCCGATCACTTCGACTACAAGTTCAGCGGCAAGAAGACGACCGAGGAGATGAACAACCTGATCATGCAGAAGCTGCAGCGGGATTCCTCCGGTCAAATCCAGTTCGGCCTCGATTTGCAGGGCGGTTCCTCCTTCCTCGTCGAGATGCAAATGAACTCTACCAATAGGGTCGAGCAGGAGGGTGCCCTGTCCCAGGCGGTGGAAGTGCTGCGACGCCGTGTGGACGATGAGTTTAGCGGAGTGGTAGAGCCGGACATACGGCCGATGGGTGAGGATAAGGTCATGATCCAGTTGCCCGGCCTTTCTGCGGCCAATCAGGCCAAGGCCCGACAACTGGTCACACAGGCCGCGTTCCTTGAGTTTGGCCTCGTTCACACCAACTCAATGGCCTTGATTGCAAACGGTGTTACCCCGCCGGGATACAAGAAATACACCGAGACAAGGACAGACGCGCAGGGAATCGAACGAACCGAGGAACTTCTCGTTGAAACGCAGAACCAATACGGCCTCAGGGGCGAGCAAATCGTGAACGCCTCCCCTTCCAGGGATCCGCTTACTTCGAATGCACTAATTCTATTTTCTTTCAACAGCGAAGGCGGAGTCGCTATGGGCAGCCTTAGCGGGGCCAACGTCGGGCGGCAAATGGCAATCATCCTCGATGGTCAGCTCATGTCCGCCCCGGTTTTGCAGGAACAGATCACCAGTAATGGCCAGATCACCGGCGATTTCACCATGCAGGAAGCCGCGACCATCGCCAACGCCCTGCTTAACCCGCTCAAGGCGCCCCTGGAAATCGTCGAGGAAATGAGCGTGGAACCCACTCTCGGCGCGGACTCGGTGCAAAGTGGAACCAAGGCCGCCATTTTCGGCGTGATCGCAGTGGCGATCTTCATGCTTATTTACTATTGGTTTGCCGGTGCGGTGGCTAACTTCGCGCTGGTGCTCAACCTGTTCATTCTGATGGGCGTCATGTGCTACCTCAACGCCGCCCTCACCCTGCCGGGCATTGCCGGTATTGTGTTGACCATCGGCATGGCGATCGACGCGAACGTGCTGATTTTCGAGCGTATCCGTGAGGAACTCAAGGCTGGCAAGGGCATCCAGGGAGCGGTGGAAACCGGCTACGCGCGGGCGTTCGGCACGATCATCGACGCCAACCTGACCACGCTCATCGTCTCTGTGATCCTGATGATCATGGGTACTGGACCGGTGAAGGGTTTCGGTGTCACGCTCACCGTTGGCATCTGCGCCAGCATGTTCACCGCGCTGGTGGTGACTCGCCTGGTATTCGACCTATTCCGCAACTTTGGCGCAGATCAGGGCTTGCACCTACTTCAACAGCCTAAGATCAACTTCATGAATTTTGCCAAGATCGCCTTCGGCATCTCTTGGGCTTTGGTCATCGTGGGCATCGCTTTTGGCTTCTCACGCGGTAAAGACGCGCTTGGCATTGACTTCAGGGGCGGTGACCGCATTACTTTTGAGTTTACCGAAGGCAAAAAGAAAGCTAATGCCGTTCTGCGTGATGCACTTGACCAAGCGGGCCTCAGTGACAACATGATCCAGTATCAGTCAGGCGGTGGCAGCCGCGAGCGACTCCAAGTCACGGTTCCGTTTGGAAAAGGCGGCGAAGCCGAGGCTGTTTTAACCAAATCGTTCGTTGGAGACGAAAATTTCAAGAAAGTCAGCCAACTCCGAACTGGCGCCAGCATCAGCCAGGATATTTTGAAGAGCGCGATCAAGTCGCTGCTCATCGCGCTGTTTGCGATCCTTGTGTACGTGACATTCCGCTACGAATTCTCGTTCGCGCTGGGGGCGATACTTGCCATCCTTCACGATATTCTCATGACGATGGGTATCTTTTTTCTCTGGGGAGGCGAACTAAGTTCGCCCGTGATGGCAGCTCTTCTAACAATCATCGGTTTCTCAATCAACGATACCATCGTGATTTTCGACCGCATCCGTGAAGATTTGAAACTTGGCCTGCCGGGTACCTTCACCGAAATCATGAACGTAGCCATTAGCAAAACACTCAGCCGGACGATAATTACCTCCGGGACCACCCTGCTCGCGGCCGGTTCGCTATTCTTCTTCGGTGGCGGAGCGATCAACGAATTCGCCTTCGTGCTACTGGCGGGTGTGCTGACCGGTACATTCTCCAGTATCTTCATCGCCGGGTCGCTCGTCCTCTGGCGGAACAAGGGCGAAAAGCCAAAGCTCGCCGACGAGACGGTGATTACCCAGCACAGCATTTCCTCCTCCGAGGCATAAAATCCATTTACCGAAAAGCCGCCAAGCCAGCGCTTGGCGGCTTTCTTTTTGTCCGCCGCCTGTGTAAACACCGCCGGGCCACAAGCTGAAAACACATGATACTCGCCGCCAGCACGGAAGCCGCAGCAACGGAAGCCGCCTTGAGCATCGGCCCCGTTTACTGGACCTGGTTCATCGGAGCAGTGCTGATTTTCCTGGCGCTGGATCTCGGTGTGTTTCATCGCAAACCCCACGCCGTTGGTTTCGGCGAGGCGCTGATGTGGACGTCCATCTGGTTTTCCATGTCCATGGCGTTCGCATTTTGGATCGCCCCGGCGATGGTCGGCGAGCAGTGGACAGGTGATCATACCAAGCTGTTCATCACCGGCTACGTGGTCGAGTTGTCCCTGTCGATGGACAACGTGTTTGTCATTGCCCTGATCTTTTCCTTTTTCCGCGTGCCGGCGGAGTTTCAGCACCGCGTTCTGTTCTGGGGCATACTCGGCGCGCTGATAATGCGTGCGGCGATGATTCTCCTGGGCGCCAGTCTGATTCATCAATTCCACTGGATCCTATACCTATTCGGTGCGTTCTTGCTGATCACCGGCATCAAGATGCTCTTCGCCGGCGACGAAGAGGTCGAACCGGAAAAAAACTTCGCCATCCGTCTGGCCCGCAAGTTTTACCCGGTATCCACCCAATTTGACGGTCAGAAGTTTTTTACGGAACTGGATGGTCGCCGGGCGCTGACTCCGCTGGCACTCTGCCTGATAATGGTTGAGACCACTGACCTGATCTTTGCAGTCGATTCCATCCCGGCCATTTTCGGGATCACCACCGAGGCATTCATCGTTTTTACGTCGAATGTGTTTGCAATTTTAGGCCTCAGGTCGCTCTACTTTGTCTTGGTCGGCCTACTCCGTCATTTTTGCTACCTGAAATACGGGTTGGCACTGGTGCTGGTCTTCATCGGGTTCAAGATGTTGATCGTCCTGTGGGAGGGCCGGCCCGGTTGGCTTAATTTTAGCGAGAACCACGACATGGTACTCATCATCGTCGGAGCGATCCTTGGCCTGTCCATCGTCGCCTCGCTATTGGCATCGAAAAAGGAACCGGAAGAGACCGGGACGAATGCCGATGGACAATAAATCCAAGCGCTTGGCCAAGCGCGAGTGAACGTTTTTTAGTGTATGAAC
>WTHH01000313.1 GCA_011523195.1 Verrucomicrobiales bacterium | reverse complement strand
TGTTTGGTGAAGGTGTATTTGCTCGGGCAGACCGAAAGCGTTTTTTGCCGCGAGGTCATCCCGGTAATGCGCTGTCCATCGCGAACGTGCTCCGGCAGATCCTTGCCGAACATTTCGCGCATCTTCGGCTTGTAATCCCAAAGGTCGTGGTGACTTGGTCCGCCGCTCATGAACAGGTATATCACCCGCTTGGCCTTGGGCGCGAAGTGGGTGCCTGGCGCTTGGCCCTTGGCCAGCAAATCCGGGCCGAGCACGTTGGCCAAGGCCGCCGTGCCCAAGCCAAGTGCAGCACGTCCAAACAACTGCCGGCGCGTCATCATCAAGTCAGATTCTCGTATTGGATTCATTTGTAAATTCGCTCTCCTACTCGTATATAGAACTTCATCATTAAGGATGCGATCGATTAAAATAGCATCAAGGCCAGGTCACTTGCCAATGCCGTGGCGGCCAACTGCGTCCAGGCGGCGTGGTCGGTAGCATTCAAGGTTTTATCGCGGGGCACCTCGCCGGTGTTGAGCAGGGCATCGGCATCGTTGCCGGCCTCGGCGTAGCGTTTGCGCATCGAGTCGAGTAATCGATTGCAGGCGTCGCGCTCGGCAGCATTTGGTTCGCGGCAGGCGAGCAGCGTGAACAACAGGTCCAGCCGCTGATCATCTGTGGCCCGTTCTTTGAGCAGGCGCTCGGCGAACATGCGCGCCATCTCCACCCGCTGTGTTTCGTTGAGCAGACCAAGCGATTGCAAAGGCGTGTTGGTACGGGAGCGCTTGACGCAGCTGGTCTCGCGGTTGGGCGCGTCGAACAGCGTCATCATCGGGTGCGGACTCGTGCGTTTCCAGTAAACGTAGAGGCTGCGGCGATAGACCATTCGCCCGGTATCGGCCTTGTAATTTTTCGTGTTGCTGGCCGGGTGCGACAACGCCTTCCACATGCCGGCTGGCTGGTACGGCTTGACCCCTTCCCCGCCCATGTGCGGATCGAGCAGTTCACTCGCCCAAAGTGCGATGTCACGCAGAACCTCGGCGTCGAGACGATAACGCGGCCCACGGGCGAACAGCTTGTTTTCCGGATCATTCAGCGCCGGCCGAAGCGCGGAACTTTGACGAAACGTCTCACTGCGAACCATCAACCGAAGCATGTGTTTTAAGTCCCAGTTGCAGTCCTGCAGTTCCACCGCGAGCCAGTCGAGCAACTCCGGATGAGTGGGCTGCTCGCCCTGCAACCCAAAGTCTTCCGGCGTCCGGACGAGCCCCTCGCCGAAGACGCGCTGCCAAATCCGGTTCACAAGCACGCGGGCCACCACGGGCTGATCGCGACTGGTCAGCCACTTGGCCAAGCCGAGCCGGTTACGCGGTGCGCCCTTGGGCAAACTACCCATGACGTTGAGCACACCGGGCTTCAGTGGGTCGCCGGTCGGAAGATTGTACTCGCCGCGCTGAAGGAGCTTGGTTTCGCGTGGTTTGCCAAGCTCCTTTGCCACGAGCGTGGTGGTGAATGCTTTTTCCGCATCGCCGATGCGCTTGGCCATGCGCTTGGCCGTCTCATGAATGGTCAGGCCGGCTTTTTTCCATGGGCCGTTTTCATCCACGACCATAGCCAAGCGTGTGCCGATGTCGGCCTTGTCCCATTTCTGTTTGGCCTCGGTCGCGATGCCCTGCGGGTTTTGAAACGTCAACGCCGCCTCGGCCAGCAACAGGTCGCGCTCAGCCTGCAGTCGCTGCCAATCGTTCCACGACACCTGGTCCCGGGGCACCTTGATGACTGGTGCATACTCGTACTTATTCCCGTCGAGCGGCCCTTCGGCGGTGCTGTTAAAAAACGCCATCAACTCGTAGTACTCCGTCTGTGTGATGGGATCGTACTTGTGTGTGTGGCAGCGCGAACAAATCATCGTCATGCCGAGGAACACCGTGCCCAGCGTCTCAGTGCGGTCGAAGTTGTTCTTCGCCTGAAACTCAGCCGGGATCACGCCGCCCTCCGCGGTGGAGGGATTCATCCGCACGTAGCCTGTGGCAATCAACTGCTCCGTGGACGGATTCGGATGGAGGTCGCCAGCAAGTTGCCACTCAATGAATCGATCAAGCGGCATGTTGTTATTCAACGCGCGCACCACCCAGTCGCGGTACGGGTAGATGCCCCGCTTGTTGTCGAGATGCAGGCCGTGCGTGTCGCCGTATCGAACGGCATCGAGCCAGTACCGGGCCTGATGTTCCCCGTACTTGGGATCAGCAAGGAGCCGTTCCACGAGCCGCTCGTAGGCGTTGGTGCTGTCATCGTTCAGGTAGGAATCCAACAACTCCGGCTCCGGTGGCAGGCCGGTCAGCACCAGCGCGAGCCGACGCGCCAAGGTGGATCGACCGGCGGCCTGTGCAAAACCAGCGCCCTCCGGGAACTCTTGTTTAACAAAAGCGTCAATCGGATGCCCCTTGCTCGGCGGCGTCGGCTTAACAGGGGGGACGAACGCCCAGTGCTTGGCGTATTTGCCGCCCTGCTTGATCCAGCGCTCAATCAATTTCCGCTCGTCCGCTGTGAGTTGTTTTTCGGCATCCTCCGGCGGCATGGGATCGTCCGCGTCATTGATGCGGGCGATAATCTCGCTCTCCGCAGGCGCCTCGGGATTGATGGCCTTGTAGCCTTCCAGATCGCGTGTTGCGCCCTTGAACGAGTCGAGCCTGACGAGGTCTTTTTTCCTCGTGTCCGGCCCGTGGCAGACGAAGCATTTGTCGGAAAGTACCGGCAGGATTTCGCGTGCAAAATCCACCGGCTCCTCCGCCGCCAGTAAAACCGGATGTCCCGTTGCCAACGCAAACGCCGAGGCGAGTAATGTTAAAGTGCGGTCCACACCAGTTGTATAGCTCCGAACGCCGGCTTTTTCAAGGCGTCGTTCGCAAATTACGCCGCCTCGACACAAGAACTTCCGGTTCGGCGATGTTATGCTCCGGTTCGGCAGGAAACCAACCGCTCGACATCGCGGTGTAAGGCAGGGCGTTCGTGTTGGCCGGAGTCGGGCCGGGCGTGTCGAGAACGTACGCCGCCTTCATCACCCCGGCATAGGCCTGCTGGTAATTCATCGGGTTCTTGGCAACCACATATTTGAAGTCTGCGGGGCTCAGGTCGAGAAGGTCGTACTGCTCCGTCATCCAGTCATAAGTAGCATTGCTGCTGATGACAATCTGGATAGGACCAACAGCCACCACGGCGGTCCGCCCCATGTCACCGGCACGGCCATCCCAGATGCCACCACGATAAATGAATGCCCCATCGCTCAGCCTCGTAACAACGCCCTCGACCTTAACCGGCTGACCCCACTGCGGATCGAGTTGGTGACCCAGCCTCAACCGGATCACTTGGCCAAGCCCGGCCGAGTGCGCCTCCTGTGCTGCAGCGGGATCGACCACGGGAACAATAGCCGACTGCTCGGGCGCCTCCGACAGCAGCGTGCGAAGCGTGTGCACACTGTCGCCCGTGGCGCCTCCACCACAACAGTCCGCCGTCTCCACCAACAACACCGGGCCGTCCTCAACCAGTTTTCCCCGTCGCACGGCATCGGATGGAGAAATCGTCTCCGGTTGCAATTCAACACGTTTATCCCAGTATCGCTTGGCTAAGCGCTTGGCCAGGCTGACCGCCCCAGATTCATCGTCGTTGGTCACTACCAAAACGCCGCCGCCCATGTTCGGCATGTTCAGGTAGGGGTGCACCAAAATCGGGTTCACCGAAAAAAGAGACCTCTCGCCCTCGAGCCGCTTGGCCTCCTGCATCACGTCCGCAAATGGCCCGGGCGGTTTTGTTTGGCCATGAATCGCGCTGACCAACACCGGCACTTTGGCCATGGCCATAACCGGCTTCAGTCGACCGGCAAGAATCTCGATCAACGCTCGAGCGCCACGCTCGCCGGTCTCAAAAGCGTCCTCGTGCGGATACGTTTCCCAAGCCAGCAACGCATCCATATGCTCGAGCATTTCAAAAGTCACATGCGCATGAAGATCGAGCGTGCAGACAATTGGCATCGCTTCCCCCGCCTTATCCCGAACTGCCCCGGCGAGGTCGCCCTCCAGATCGGGCGCGTTGACCGCCGCCCCCGCACCGTGCAAGCACAGCAGCACTCCACCGAGTTCGCCCGCGTCAGCCAAGCACTCAAGCAGTTCGTTCTTCAGTTCATCAAAAGCCTCGGCCTCGACCGCGCCACTCGGACAGGCGCTAGCGTAAAACAACGGCACCGGCTCGCAACCGGCATCGCGCAGCACTGACAGCATCCCACCGATCACGCCGGTATCTTTGGCCAGCAGGGCATCGCCGGCCAACCACTCCGAGCGCTCGAATGCCGCGCGATCCGCGAACTGCGCCGTAAAGTGGTTGCACTCGATGAAGATACCGCCTACGCCAACCCGGGCTGACATCGCCGTAAATAGAACTCAGTCGAACCAATAGGTCGAATCCGGCCCGACCGTGTACCGG
>WTHH01000516.1 GCA_011523195.1 Verrucomicrobiales bacterium | reverse complement strand
CGGCTACATCACCTTCAAGCCGACTGGCACTCACGGCGGAATGAACGCCTGGTCGTCAGCGTTTTTGCCGGCGCACTATCACGGGGTCCAGATCGGCACCAATGCGACGCCGATCGACAAGGCAAAGATTCCGTTCATCGATCGCAACGGCAAACCGCTCTCGAGCCAGCGCCGCGAACTCGATTTGCTGGCGCAGATCAATCGCGAGCACCTCAGCGAACGCGGTCACGACAACAAACTGGAGGCCCGCATCAATTCGTTCGAGCTGGCCTTCCGCATGCAGGCCGCCGCACCGGAGATTCAAAACATCGACAACGAAACCGAGGTAACGAAAAAACTTTACGGGCTGGACGACCCGAAGACACGCGACTTTGGCCGGCAATGTCTTATGGCGCGGCGCTACTCCGAGGCCGGCGTCCGGTTCGTGCAGTGCAGCCAGGGCTACTGGGACGCGCACGGCGGATTGAAAAACAATCACCGCGACGTAGCCGGAAAGGTGGACAAGCCGATCGCCGGGTTGATCGCCGACATGAAGGCGCGCGGCCTGCTGGAGGACACGTTGATCCTGTGGGGAACAGAATTTGGCCGCACGCCGGTTGGCCAAGGGAGCGACGGGCGCGACCACAATCCGCACGCGATGACCTTTTTCCTCGCCGGTGCGGGAGTCAAGCCGGGCACCGCCTTCGGTAGCACGGACGACCACGGCTACTACGCCACCGAGAACCGCGTTCACTTTCACGATCTGCAGGCAACCATCCTGCACCTTTTCGGCCTCGACCACAAACGGCTGACCTACCGCTACGCCGGCCGCGACTTCCGCCTGACGGATGTGCACGGAGACGTCGTACACGACATTCTCACCTGACCATGTGCCGCCTCGCAATGATCGCGCTTGGCTGCCTGCTATTCACAAGCCAAGCGCAGGCCAAGCTGAAGGTGTTCATCCTCGCCGGGCAATCGAACATGCAGGGCGCCGGGGCGATCAAAATAAATCCGAAGAGCAAAAACGGCGGCAAGGGCACACTCGAATATCTGGTGAAGGAAGAGCGCTTGGCCAAGCGCTTGGCCCACGTGGTGGACGCCAGCGGCGACTGGGTCGTGCGGGACGACGTATGGATCAAGTACTTCGACCGCAAGGGCAGGCTCACGGTCGGGTACGGTGCCAAGCGCGACAGGATTGGGCCGGAATTTCAGTTCGGCCACGCGCTTGGCCAGGTGCTCGACGAACAGGTGTTACTGATCAAGACCGCCTGGGGCGGGCGATGCCTCGCGACCGATTTTCGGCCACCCCGCTCCGGCGGTCGCCATCTCAAGTCCGGTTCACCCGGCGCCTACTACACGCTCATGGTGGATGAAATTCGTTCCGTGTTGAAAAACCTGAAGACGAACTTCCCAGCATACGACGGCAAGGGCTACGAGATCGCCGGCTTCGGATGGCATCAGGGCTGGAACGACGGCCTCAAGAAAGAATGGGTGGCGGAGTACGAGGAGAATTTGGCCAACCTCATCCGAGATTTGCGTGATGAGTTCAGTGTGCCGAACATGCCGGCCGTGATCGCGGTCAGTGGCTTCGGGGGACGCAAGCAGAAGATCGACAGGCGGCTGGGCATCATCGCGGCGCAGCACAACGTGGCCAAGCTGCCAGAGTTCGCCGGCACGGTGGCCAGTGTGGAGACGCGCGACTTTTTTCGACCGCCGGAAAACTCCCCCTCCCGGCAGGGCTACCACTGGAACAGCAACGCCGAGACGTACTTCCTCATTGGTGACGCGATGGCCCGGGCGATGTTGAAGCTGCTCAAGTAGCGCACATTTTTCGTTCAACCGGCTTCGGGCTGTGGTAACAGTTGCCCCGCGCTATGTCCGATCCGCGATACAAGAAACTTGCCGAAGTCCTCACCGGTTACTCCACTGAATTGAAGAAGGGCGACACCGTCCTGCTCGACACCACCGACACGCCCGATGCGTTCACAATCGAGCTGGTGCGCGCCGCCCGCAAGCGAGGGGCCACGCCGCTGGTCGAGACACGCCAGAGCCGTGTCGTGCGCGAGATGCTAATGGGCACCAATGAAGCCCACGCCAAGACCGTCCGCGATGTTGAGCTGAGCCGCATGAAAAAATGTGACGCCTATGTCGCGGTGCGCGGAGCCCACAACACCACCGAGAACTCCGACATCCCCTCAGACAATCTGTCGATGTACTCCCGCAACCTAAGGCCGTTGCTCAACTACCGCGTCAACAAGACCCGCTGGGTGGTCATCCGCTGGCCCAACGGCGCGATGGCACAGGGCGCCGGCATGAGCACCGAGGCATTCGAGGATTTTTTCTTCCGCGTCTGCACGATGGACTACGCCAAGATGGCCAAAGCACAGAAGCCACTCGTCAGGCGCATGGCCAAGGCGGACAAGGTGCACCTTAAGGGGCCGAGCACTGACCTGACATTCAGCGTCAAGGGGCTCGGCGCCGTCGGCTGCGCGGGCGACCGCAACATCCCGGACGGCGAAGTCTTTTCCTGCCCGGTGAAAAAATCGGTCAACGGCGTGATCCAGTACAACACACCGTCCATCTACGCCGGGACACGGTTTGAAAACATGCGTCTCGAGTTCAAGAATGGCAAAATCGTCGATGCCACCGCAAGCGACACAAAACGCATCAACGAGATTTTTGATACCGACCACGGCGCGCGCTACGTCGGCGAGTTCTCACTTGGCTTCAATCCACACATCAAAGAACCTATGGGCGACATTTTGTTCGACGAAAAGATCGCCGGCTCGCTGCACTTCACGCCGGGCCAAGCGTACGAGGAGTGCGACAACGGTAACCGGTCCGCCGTCCACTGGGACATGGTGCTGATCCAACGACCCGAGTACGGTGGGGGCGAGGTGTGGTTCGACGACGAACTGATCCGCAAGGACGGCATGTTCGTCCCTAAAGACCTCAAACCGCTGAACCCAAGCAACTTGAAGTAGTCCGCTTGGCCAAGTGCTTGAGTTGTGAACAACTTTTTTCGTTAAATCGTCGATTTCCGACACAATTGGGTTGTGTATCCCCTGTTTTTTGGCATAAATCCCACCCACTTTTTTAGAAAGTAGCTCCTTTTAAACAAGGTAGACAAGCAGTCGATCCCTTTTTTTTGGATGAATTTCCCACGATTTTTAATCGCTATATCATTAATAGTTGCCATTCCAATGCCGGCTCTTTTTGCCGCAGCTGAGGGTAGCGCTGGATCAACCACTGAAACCGCCGCAAAAGATGAGGGTAACGATCATGCTCATGGAAGCAGCCACCACGGACTTCCTCCAAATGCTGTCCCAATTTTTTTAGAGTACAAAGTCGAGACTCAAGTCCTTGATGAAACCGGCGAACCCGTAATGAAAGATGGAAAGCCTGTTACGGAAGAAAAACTGATATTCGCCATCACTAACTCAATGGTAGTAACGTGGATCGTGGCACTGGGCCTGATTCTTGTCGCGCAAATTGCCACCAAGAAACCCAAGCTGGTGCCATCGGGCCTGCAGAATCTTGTGGAGTGGATTGTTGAAACATTGGTTAATTTTTTTGGAGGTATCCTAGGAGACAAATTGGCTAAGCAAACTTTTTGGTTTTTTGGCACGGCTTTCATTTTCATCTTATTCAGCAATTGGTTTGGTTTAGTCCCCGGAGTTGGAACGGTTGGATGGGTACATGGTAATCCAGGGTTCTTTCATTCGGAACACTTGAGCGCTCCACTATTACGCGGTGTTAATGCTGATTTAAACATGACAGCATCCATGGCTATTTTCTTTTTTGCTCTTTGGTTCTATTGGTCATTAAAGACTATAGGGCCAGGTGGTTTCTTTTTTCACATCTTCAATGTAAGAGGCCACAAACTCACTGTCATGGGTGTGTTTATATTTTTCATTTATATATTTGTAGGTGTTGTTGAGGTCGTATCAATTAGTGTTCGTCCAATAGCATTAATGTTTCGTCTTTATGGGAACGTTTTTGCCGGTGAGAACATTCTCGAGACTGTAATGGCGCTTGGCGGACCTTATTTCGGATGGCTTGCCGTGTTACCATTTTACTTTTTAGAGTTGCTAGTTGGCTTTGTACAGGCACTGGTATTCGCTCTTCTCACAGCAGTATTCACATCTCTAATGTGTAGTCATCACGATGAGGAGCATGAACATTAACAAAACTTTTGGCAATCTGACCATGCATGATCGTGGGGGCTGCTAAATAAAACTGAAAAACTAAAAAAATAGTAATATGACTGGTAGTTTTCATATTGGTCTGGCAGCGCTTGGTTCAGCTATTGGTGTGGGACTAATCGGTGCCAAGGCGGCGGAAGCCACAGGGCGTAACCCGGGAGCTTCTGGCCCCATCCTAACAGCATCGATCATTCTGGCGGCGCTGGCAGAGGGTGTTGTGTTCATTGCGATCTTCTTAGGTAAGAGCGGAATGTAACATAAAACTTGCTGGTGGCGGGGCAACCCGCCGCCATTATAAATTTAAATAT
>WTHH01000057.1:2557-4506 GCA_011523195.1 Verrucomicrobiales bacterium | reverse complement strand
GGGTTAGGTGTTTCCCCAGCAAAAACTCAGGAGTTTTTCGGAGATTTTTTGAAGGGGCACACTCCAATCGCCGGGGATCGATTGCCGAAAAAGTGCTGCCGAAGGATACCAATGTGAGTGTTCCCGCGAAAGCATCCAACGCCAATCCGGAGCATACGGAAGCAACACCCAAACCGGTTTGCCCAACGCTCCGGCCAAGTGCGCCATCGCTGAGTCGATCGTGATGACCAAGTCGAGCGAAGCGACAAATTCTGCCGTGGCCAGAAAGTCGTCCGGTTTGATCGGTATAGACTGAAGCCTCCGCTCTTCGCTGGCTTCCTTCGCTCTTCCACAAAATTGAAGATTGAAAAAATCAATCCCATCCAAGTCTAACCAAGTACGAATGAGATCAAACGTCACCGACCGGTTTCGGTCATTGTCGTGGTTCGGATTACCGGCCCAACTCAGCCCAACCCTTGGCCTCGCTTTGTCGTATGCGATTGGCTCAACGAACAGGTAAGGCACCTCATTCGGAACCGCAAAAATGTCTGTTCGAAATACATCCCCCAAGTCCAGCAAGGAGACCTGATAATCAACCTGCGGCAACGCATCCCCGCGGGCTATGACCTTCCCCACCCCATTGACCGTTTGAAACAATTTCACCAACTGCGGTTGCACCTCCAGCACCACTTCCGCCCCATACTCAGCCACCCAAGGAACGAATCGAACAAACTGTATCGCATCTCCAAATCCTTGTTCATCCCACAAAAGAATCCGTTTGCCCGTCAGTGTCTGACCAGTCCACTCTGGAACGGTCTGATGTCGCTCACCTCCAATCAACGAGCTGGTTTGCCAACGCCAACGATTTTGTTTCCAACCTTCAAGATAATCCCCGCTCAACAACAGGGCATGAGCAAGGTCTCGCTGGGCTTCAGAGAAATCCGGAAATTGCCCCACGATTTCGCGCAGCATGGAGATCGCCTCGTCCGCTTGGCCAAGTTCCCTTTTCGTGTTGGCCAAGCTTGTTTTCAGTTCACGATGTTCCGGCGAAAACTGCAATCCTTGGACGAAGGCATCCGCCGCTTGGCCAAGCGCATGCATTCCCTTCAACGCGTTCCCCTTGGCCAGCCAAGCGGAAGGCGAATTCCCCTGAAGTTGAATCGCACGATCAGCAGCGCCGAATGCCTCATCAAAACGGCCCAGACAAACCAGTGTATACGCTTGGTTTATCCACGCTTCGGTGAAATTTGGATCCTCTCCTGTTGCGACCCGGTAATCGTTTAAAGCCTCCTCCTTTCTGCCCGCTTTTTGGAAAACCAAGCCACGGTTGTAGTGCAGGACCGGATTCCCCGGAACGAGGACAAGCGCCTCGGCGAACGACTCCAACGCCTGTCCAACATTACCTCCCTCGGCATGCTGAATCCCCTGTCGCAACAAGGCGTTGGCCTGATCTTCCACTGGCACGAACCAGTTTTCCCATCGGCAACCGGGTTGTCGCAACGGTTTTCTTTCACGAATTGAAACTTACCACGCATGATCAACTCGTGTACGGTGCGCGGCCGTGATACGGAATATCATTTTCGACTGGTCCGGCACGCTTGTGGACGACCTACCCGGAGTCTGGAAAGCGACCAACCACGTCCTCGAACAGGCGGGCGCCCCGATTCTGTCTCTCGACGAGTTCCGGGCCGAGTTCGAGCTTCCGTTTACCAACTTTTACGACCGCCACGTCCCTGATATCTCGCTCGACCAACTCGAAAAATGGTTTCACGGATACTTCAGCCAAGTCAGCGGCGACGTGTTGGCCCTGCCACACGCCGTCGAGTTTCTCGAGTTTTGCAAATCGAAAAAAATTCGATGCTTCATTCTCAGCACCGTCAATTCCGACTACTTCGCCACACAGGCGGCCAACGCGAAAATGGAGGGCTATTTCGAGGAAACTTTTCTCGGCATCTGGGACAAACGGAAAA
>WTHH01000057.1:0-2457 GCA_011523195.1 Verrucomicrobiales bacterium | reverse complement strand
AAAATGGAGGGCTATTTCGAGGAAACTTTTCTCGGCATCTGGGACAAACGGAAAAAGATCAACGAAATTTTGGATGACCATAACCTGACTCGGGAGGAGACACTCTACGTGGGTGACATGCAGCATGATGTTGATACTGCCCATCACGGGGGCGTTTATTCTGCGGCGTTGCTTACCGGATACAACACGCTGGAACAACTTGGCGAAAGCGATCCGTCCATCATCACGACAAATCTGGCTGTGCTGCAGAAGGTTCTTTTGGAAAACGATATGACCCTTCCCAACTCGACCAAGCCACACCGCCCCATCCCCACGGTCGGCGCTTTAATTTACAATCCGCTTGGCCAGGTGCTGATGATCCGAACCGAAAAGTGGTCCGGCAAATGGGGCATCCCCGGTGGCAAGATCGAATACGGCGAATCATCAACGAGCGCGCTGCAACGGGAGATCGCCGAGGAAACCGGCCTCAATGTCAGCGAGATCGAATTCGTGCTGTCACAGGATTCCATTGAGTCCGAGGAATTTCACCGGCCGGAACATTTTGTCCTGCTCAACTACACCTGCCGCACTGTCGGTGAAACGGACGTCACACTGAATGAGGAAGCACAGGAATATCGCTGGGTGACCGAGGAGGAAGCCCTTCAACTGGACTTGAATCTACCAACCCAAGTGTTGCTTGAGGCCGTGCTTTCGCTCGAACACACCACCTCCGATGCCTGACAAAATAACCATCGAGGACTTGGAAGTTCACTTTCACGTGGGCGTCCCGGACGAGGAACGGGCCAAGCCACAAAAACTCCTCATCACCATCGAGATGACAAAGGATCTTAGGCCAAGTGCAGCCAATGACAATCTGACGGAGACGATCGATTATTTCGCCGTCAACCAAGCAGTCAAGGCGCTTGGCCGAGCGCGGCGCTGGAAACTCATCGAGGCGCTTGCCGATGACATTTGCGAATTGGTTCTCTGCACGTTCAAGCCCGACGCCGTCCGCGTGGTCATCAAGAAATTCATTCTCCCCGACACCCGCTGGGTCAGTGTCGAAATGTGCCGGCCGGCAACTGGAGCTTAATCAGTTGTTGCTTTTCGCCACCCATATCACGGATAAAACCGGTATCACGATCAGGACTGACTGCGAATGAACAACATGAAACCCATCAACGCATTTTTGATTTCCCTACTGGCGTGGGCCCTGCCCTTCTGCAACGCGATCGCGGCCGGTGTAAAGTTTCTCGAAAAAGGCGAAAAAAAGGAGCCATCGATCGAGAAAGTGTTCATGTGGGATTCCCTCGGCAAGCGGTACCAGTCCAAACCCGACGATTTGGACATTGCCTTCGAGTTTCATTTCCAAAACCACACCACCAAAGAGATTCGAATCACCCAGGCATTTTCCTCCTGCGGCTGTACGGTGGCCACACTGCCAAAAAAACCGTGGATCATTAAACCCGGGGAAAAAGGAAGCATCCCGATCACAATGGATGTTCGCGGCAAGGTCGGCATTATCGAGAAAGATTCCACGATCGTAACGAGCAGCGGCACGGTAGTCCTGACGACCAAGGTGGCCATCGGCGCCGATACGAGCACAACCGGAGGAGCACCCCGGAGGGAACGGAGCGCCGAAGAAAGAGCCGCGAACCTCAAGGTAGCCGCACAAAACCGGCAGGCCGTTTTTCAAAACAACTGCGTGGAGTGCCATGTCAAACCCACCGTGGGTAAGCGCGGCCGTCAACTCTACGCCACCGCCTGCGGCATTTGTCATGACGCAAAAAACCGCGCACCGTTCGTCACCGAGCTTCGCGCCATCGCCAAGGGCAAGGACCGGGCCTATTGGGATCAATGGATTCGCGATAGCAAACCCGGCACGCTGATGCCTGCGTTCGGAAAAAAACATGGCGGCCCACTGGACGAATCGCAGATCAAGTCGCTCGTCGTCTATCTCACTCGAATCTTTCCGCGCGAGCTCAAAACCAAACAGGCCATCGAGGCTGCAAGTAAAACCGGAGCCAAGCCTGGGGAGTTGCCCCTCAAATGAGCGGCAGCTTCATCACGTTTGAAGGGATTGAGGGTTGCGGCAAATCCACCCAGATTGAGCGCTTGGCCAAGCGCTTGGCCAAGCTGGAAAAGAATGTCGTCCAACTTCGCGAACCGGGTGGTACCGCCATTGGCGAGGCTATCCGCGAAACCGTCAAACACCCCCCCGGCGACAACCCCATCTCACCCGACACCGAACTGCTGCTCATGAACGCCAGCCGGGCGCAGCTCGTGCAGCAGGTGATCCGCCCTGCCTTGGCCAATGACTGCGTGGTCATGTGCGATCGTTTTTACGACTCGTCGCTGGCCTATCAGGGTTACGGCCAGGGTGTCGAATTTGCCATGGTGCAGCGCGCGATCGACGAAGCGGTTGGGGAGTCCAAGGCGAAATTCACGCTGCTGTTCTAAATCGCGGTGGCAGCCATC
>WTHH01000040.1 GCA_011523195.1 Verrucomicrobiales bacterium | reverse complement strand
CCTTACCCCTGTCCCCTTACCCCTTTTTCCACTCCGTTTTCGATTGAGGAAATCGTGTGGAGCGCGTCTAATCGCGGCGATGCATCAGGTTTTCAACAGAGCATTGCTGTCGCTTGGCTGGGTTACGGTGAGTTTGACCGCAGCGCCCACGGTGGAGCAGGTCGAGTTTTTTGAAAGAAAGATTCGCCCGGTTTTGGCTGAGCACTGTTACGAGTGCCACAACAGCAGCGGCAAGGAGAAGGGTGGCTTGGCGCTGGACTGGGCCGGTGGTCTGGCCGTGGGTGGCGACAGCGGCTCGCTGCTGGGCAAGGGCGACCCTGCGAAGAGCCTGCTGCTGCAGGTGGTCCGCCACGAGGAGCCGGACATGAAGATGCCCAAGGGCGGCCCGAAGTTGTCGCCCGAGGCGATTGCGGATTTTGAAAAATGGGTGACTGAAGGCGCGCCGGATCCCCGGGTTGCCAAGCCGTCAAAGGAGGAGATCGCGAAGGCAACCTCATGGGAGACGATTCGTGAGCGACGCAAGCAGTGGTGGAGTTTTCAGCCGATCCGCCAGACGGCTCCGCCGAAGGTGGAAGGCAATTGGGCGCGGTCGGACATCGATCGATTCATTCAGGCCGGATGGAAGGATGCTGGTCTGGCACCGGTTGCGGATGCCGGGGCGGAGGCGTTGATTCGCCGGTTGTCGTTTTCAATCATCGGCCTGCCTCCGACACCGGAGGAGACTGCGGCGTTCGTGAAGGCGGAGGCGTTGGACCGGCAGGGCGCGGTCGAGGCGGCGGTGGAGCAGCTTTTGTCGTCGCCGCATTTTGGGGAACGTTGGGCGCGGCACTGGATGGACTGGGTGCGTTACGCCGAGTCGCTCGGCAGCGAGGGCGACCCGGGCATTCCGTTTGCGAACCAGTACCGGAATTACCTCATTCGCGCACTCAACGCCGATGTGTCGTACGACCAGTTGCTGCGTGAACACATCGCGGGCGACCTGCTGGAGCAACCGCGGCTGAATGCCGAGCTGGGGCTGAACGAGTCGGCCATCGGCCCGGCGCATTATCGGTTCGTGCTGCAGGGCTTCGCGCCCACAGACGCGCTCGATGAACTGGTGCGAACAACGGAGAACCAGATCGACGTGGTCAGCAAGGCGTTCCTCGGTTTGACCGTGTCGTGTGCGCGCTGTCACAACCACAAATTCGATGCAATTAGCCAGGAGGATTACCACGCGTTTTACAGCATCATGACCAGCAGCCGCCCGGCGACGATCGACGTGAACACGCCGGAGCGCCGTGAGAAAAACAAGGCGGCCCTGGCCAAACTCAAGCCACAGATTCGGCAGGCGTTGGCGGATCAATGGCTCAAGGAGGCAGGGGAGATTGCGGCGAAACTGACCGAGCCAAGCGGGCGCTGGAAGGAACTCATCGAGGGCGCGAAGGACAACAAGAATCCGCTGCACGCCTGGCATAAGCTGCGCTTGGCCAAGGGGGAAGAGTTCGCCAAGACTTGGCGCCAGTTGGCCGGGGAATTTGCCCAAAGCCAAAAAGCGCTTAACGAGCAGCGCGCGCGCGGCTACGCGCAGCGTTGGCAGCTTGGCCGTGACGCCGCCTCGCTTGGCCCGTGGGTGCTCGATGGCAACGGCCTCGACGGCAGCGTGGCCAAGCCGGGAGCGTTCCGCGTGCTGCCGGGTGGCGATCGTGTGGTCGATGCCATTTTGCCTGCCGGTGTCTACTCTCACCTCCTGTCCGACAAACACGCCGGGGTGCTGAGTTCGCCGGCGTTCAAGGCCGGGGAAGGCCAGCGACTTTACGTCCGAGTGGTGGCCAACGGCAATGTGATGACGCGCTACGTGGTGCAAAACTATACGCGCGGTGGCACGGTTTACCCGACGACACGGCTGCGCGACGGCAAGTGGCGCTGGCAGTCGTGGGACATTGGCTACTGGTCGGGCGACGACCTGCACCTCGAGGTGACGACCGCCGGCGAGCAGGCGATCCTTTTTTCAAACAAGGCCAACTCGTGGTTTGGCGTCACCGATGTGCTGGTGACCGGCAAGGATCAACCGGCGCCAAAGGAGGAGATGGCCGAGTTCGTGCAGCCGGTTTTCGCCAAGGACGAACCGCCCAATGCCAAGCGGTTGGCCAAGCGCTACGCCGCCGCCGTGCGGCAGGGCATCCGCGCCTGGCGGAAGGGGGCGATGAACGACGAGCAGGCCCAGTTCCTGAACTACTTCGTGCGCGAAGGACTGCTGAGCAACTCCCCGGACGCCTCGCCCGAGGTGGCCAAGTTGGTTGCCGAGTATCGCAAACTCGAAGCCGAGATCCCGCAGCCGCAGCGTGCCCCCGGCGTGCTGGAGGCGGAGGCGGTTGACCGGCCGTTGTTCGTACGCGGAAACCATAAGCAGCCGGCTCAGGCTGTGCCGAGGCGATTCCTCGAGGCATTCAACGCCAAGCCGTTTGGCGCGAAAAACTCCGGCCGCGTGGAGCTGGCTGAGGCGATGTTGCACGCGGACAATCCGCTCACCGCGCGCGTGATCGTGAACCGCATTTGGCATCACATGATCGGCCGGGGCCTTGTGGCCACACCGGATAATTTTGGAAAACTCGGTGAGAAACCGACTCACCCGGAACTGCTCGACTATCTGGCCGGGCGCTTTGTTGCCGAGGGTTGGTCGATCAAGAAACTGGTGCGAGAGATCACGCTCACCCGGACATTCCAACTGGCGGTGAATCCGTCGGGCAATGCCGGTAATACCGATCCCGAAAACCGCCTGCTGGCCCGTGCGAATGTCCGCCGGTTGGAGGCGGAGGCGATTCGCGACGCGATGCTGCAGGCAAGCGGTTCGCTGGATCGAAGTCCGCTCGGCGGCTCCGACAATGCGGACAGCAACCGGCGAAGCCTTTACCAGCGGGTGATTCGCAATCGGCTCAACCCGTTTTTGACGGTCATGGACGCGCCGGTGCCAACCAGCACGACCGGTCGGCGTGACGTGACCAACGTCCCCGCGCAGTCGCTCACCATGATGAACGATCCGTTCATCCTCTCGCTGGTCGAGCGGTTTGCGAATCGGGTGAAGGGGGACGAGAACCTGAAGACTGTTGAAGCGCAGGTCGACGCGATGTTCCAGATGGCATTGAACCGCGCCGCGACACCGGATGAGCTAAAGGGAGCCAAGGCGTTCCTCGGCGATGCCGACGCACAGGTGGCTCGGGCGAAGGACGCGTTGTTGAACGCGAATGAGGATATCAGAAATATCGAGGCGCAACTGTCGGCACTGCGCGAGCCACTGCGCAAACAGCTCTTGGCCAAGCGCAAGGAGGGCGAGGAATCAACTGTGGCCGGGCCGAAGCCATTTGCCGCATGGGATTTCAGCAAGGGCACGAAGGATCAGCTTGGCCAAGCGCACCTGTCGCTCGAGGGCGGCGCAAAGGTTGAGGGCGGCGCGCTGGTGCTCGATGGCAAACGGGGGTTCGCCCGAAGCCATCCTTTAGCCAAGCGGCTCCGCGACAAGACCCTCGAGGCGTGGGTGCAGTTGAGCGACCTTGGCCAAAAGGGAGGCGGCGTCATCACCGTCCAAACCCGGGACGGCGTGTATTTCGACTCCATCGTCTACGCAGAAAAACAGGGCCGCCACTGGCTGGCCGGAAGCGAGAACCACAAACGAACCGAGGAATTCAACGGTTCAAAAGAGAAAGAGGCGCTCGAAGGGCCGGTGCATGTGGCCATCGTTTACCACGCCGACGGGAAGATCACCGGTTATCGAAACGGCAAACCGTACGGGCGCACCTTTCGCAGGGACGCGCTCCGCGAGTACAAGGCCGGTGATGCGGAGGTGATGTTGGGAATGCGCCACGGCAAGGGAGCAAGCGGCGACCGAATGCTGGCCGGCCGGGTGTTCAAGGCGCGCGTGTATAACCGGGCGTTGAGCGCCGAGGCGGTGATGGCTTCCTTCTCCGGAAACACCAGTTTTGTTTCCGAGGAACAACTCCTCGCAGCGATGACCGAGGAACAACGCGCTTCGCAAGCCAAGCTGCAGGCGCGCTTGGCCGAGTTGCAGAATTCCAAAACCGAACTCGAGGAGGCGAGCAAATCAGCCCAAGACCCATGGCGTGATCTGGCTCAAGCGATGTTTAATCTCAAGGAATTCATTTACTTGCGGTAAGAGGAAGGATTTAAAATGAGGTATCAAAAAATGTTAACAAGGCGCGAGATGCTGACGCGGTGCTCGACTGGATTCGGCATGCTGGCGTTGCAGGGGCTGATGTCGAACCGGGCGTTTGCCGACGCGGTTGGCGGGGGGAAACTCAAGGCCAAGGCGAAACATGTAATCCTGTGCTACATGTCCGGTGGCGTGTCGCAGGTCGATTCGTTCGACCCGAAACCGAAGCTGCGCGAACTGCACGGCAAACCGATGCCGGTGAAGGTCGAACGGACTCAGTTCAACCGCAACGGCAACGTGATGGCTTCGCCGTTCGAATTCAAAAAACATGGGCAGAGCGGGCTTGAGGTCAGCAGCATGTTTCCGCA
>WTHH01000018.1 GCA_011523195.1 Verrucomicrobiales bacterium | reverse complement strand
CAGCAGCGACGCGCAGCCGTCCTCGAGCAGGTCGAGCACGGTCTCGAATCCCTGATCCCCACCGTAATAGGGATCCGGCACTTCCTTAGCGGATGACTCGGTGACGAAGTCGCAGAAGCGCTTGATCTCCGCCGAGTACTCCCCGGCCGGGGCCATGTTCAGGACGTTGTGGTAGTTGTCCTCGTCCATCGTCAGGATCAGGTCGAATTCGTTGTAGTCGGCCTCGTTGATCTGGCGCGCCTGCCCCCCGGTGATGATATTGCGGTTTTGCGCCGCCGCGTGCATGCGGTGGTCGGGCGGTTCGCCGGTGTGGAATGAGATGGTTCCGGCGGAGTCGCACTCGATCTGTTCGCCCAGCCCCTCGCTCTCGACGACGTGCCGCATCACGGCTTCCCCGGCGGGGGAGCGGCAGATGTTTCCCATGCAAACAAACAATAACCGGTAAGAGCGCATGAGCGGAGCCTACTGCCCCGCCTGGCCAAGCGCAAGTAGGGTGGCCAGGCGAGTGGCCAAGCTTGAGTTCACTTGTCCAAGCAGCTAAACAGGGCGTGTGAATCGTCGAACATTTTTGGAAACCAGCGCCGCGGCTGGCTTGGCCTACTCCTCGATTGCCACCACTGCGGCCGAGATTGCGAAGGGGCCGGTCAAGCGGGTCGCGCTAATCGGTAGCGGCTGGTACGGCAAGATCGATTTATTCCGCCTCATTCAGGTGGCGCCGGTCGAGGTGGTGGCGTTGTGTGACGTGGACAGCACGATGCTTTCCGAAGCGGCCGACATGGTGGCCAAGCGGCAAAAATCAGGCAAACGCCCCAAGACCTACGCCGACTATCGGACGTTGCTCAAGAAGAACGACCTTGATTTAGTTTTGATCGCAACGCCGGATCACTGGCACGCACTGCCGATGATTGATTCCGTCAAGTCGGGCTGCGATGTGTACGTACAAAAACCGACGAGCATCGACGTGGTGGAAAGTCAGGCGATGCTGGCAGCGGCACGCAAGTACGATCGCGTTGTGCAGGTGGGCACGCAGCGCCGCAGCACCCCGCACCTGATGGAAGCAAAGGAAAAGATCGTCGACGCCGGGTTGCTGGGTAACATCGCCCACGCGGAGGTTTGCTGCTACTATCACATGCGCAACCGAAGCACCCCGAAGGATGCCCCGGCGCCGGAGAATTTGGACTACGAGATGTGGACCGGCCCGGCCCCGATGCGTGCCTACAATAAGCTCTGTCACCCCCGGGGTTGGCGCGCGTTCATGGAGTACAGCAACGGGATCGTCGGCGACATGTGCATTCACATGCTCGACACGGTGCGCTGGATGCTCGGCCTCGGTTGGCCGACGAGCGTGGTTTCGCAGGGCGGCATCCTTGTCGACAAACAGGCCAAGGCCAACACGACCGACACTCAGACCGCCTGTTTTGATTTCGACGACCTGCAGGTGGTCTGGCAGCACCGCGCGTGGGGACACGCGCCGGATCCGAAGTACCCGTGGGCGGCCTTCCTCTACGGCGACAAGGGCACGCTCAAGTTGAGCGTGAACAGTTTTGATTTCATTCCGCGCAACAACCGCGGCGGCCAGGCGAAACCGATCCATCGCGATTGCAAAATGGAACTGGAGGAATACCCGGAGGACAAGACCGAGAAGGATCTCGAGCGTCATGTTGCCCCAGCGGTGCGCGTCCACATGCTTGATTTTCTCAACGCCGTGGCCAAGCGGAGTCGCCCGGTCGCGGACATTGAGGAGGGGCACATCTCTACCGTGAGCTGTCTGTTAGCCAACATATCCCAGCGGCTCGGCGGACGCTCGCTTCGTTGGGATGCGGAAACCCACCGTGTCATCGGTGACGAGGAGGCGAACAGGTTTCTCATCCGCCCCTACCGCGAACCTTGGATTCATCCCACGCCTGACAATGTCTGACCTCTCCCATCTTCCCTCCGGTTAACACAGCGTCACCCCCTATCTGCTCACGGCGGATGTGGGCAAGCTACTGGAATTTATTTTCGAGGCCTTCGATGCCGAGACCATGGAACGGGTCGAGATGCCGGACGGCACTGTCTTGCACGCCGAGGTGCAGATCGGCGATTCGCGCATCATGTTGGGACAGGCTCGCGACGAGTGGCCCCCGATGCCGTCGATGCTGTATCTTTACGTGCCGGACTATGACGCCGCCTACGCGAAGGCAATCGCCGCCGGGGCGGAAAAGGTAATGGAGCCGATGGATCAATTGCAGCGGAGGGGTGCTCGCCCCGCTCGGTATCCAGTGGTGGTTCGGTACGCGGAACGAGGAAATCTCCAGCGAGGAATTGGCCAAGCGCATGCGCGAGGTCTGGGGACAGTAATTGCCGCGATCGCTTGGCCAAGCGCCTTGCTAAGTGGCTTACCGGTCGGTTAGCGGCAGCAGGATACTGAAGGTTGTGCCGCTGTCGCTTGGCTTGATCTTGATGCGGCCACCGTGCGATTCAACAATCCGCCCCACGATGGCCAGGCCGAGGCCGGCGCCATCCGGTTTGCTTGTGTTGAGTAGGGAGGTAAACGCCCGCTCGCGAGATTCCGCATCCATCCCGCAGCCGGTGTCACAAAACTCGATGCGAACATGCGTCGGCGCCGCGACGCCCTTGTTTAATTGAATCGTGCGCGACTCGATGGTCAACGATCCCCCGTTCGGCATCGCCTCGAGCGCGTTGAGTGTGAGGTTGAGAAAAACCTGACTGAGCTGCGGGCCATCGGCTTTTACCGTGGGCAGATTATCCTCAAGTTGAATCTCTAACTCGACATTTTGCTGGGCCATTTTTCGGCGAACGAGAATCCGCAGGTCATCGATCAGCTTGTTGATATCGGTCGGCTTGAGCGACGGCTCGGCGTTGCGGGCGAAGGTGAGGATTTGCTCCACGATCGTGTTCAAGTGATCCATTTTTTCGCCCATAATCCGAACATCCTCGGCCCGGGGGTCGTCCTCGGGGAACTCAAGTCCCAGTGAATGGTAGAGCATCTTGAGGACAGTCAGGGGGTTTCGGATTTCATGGGCCACCTCGCCGGCAAGCAGCCCAAGCGCGGACAGTTTTTCGTTTTGGCGGAGCAGTTCCTCGGACTCGACGATGCGCTCAAGCAGTCGCGCCTTCTCGATCGCCAGCGCGGAAAGCTCGGCCAGCGCCGTGGCGATGTGTATTTCGTCATTTGAAAAGACGTACGTCTCCTCCTTGTAAACGTTTAGTGTGCCGATGGCGTTTCCACCGAACTCCAGCGGAATGCTGAGCATGGCGACGAGACCCTCCTCACGCGCGATGTCCTGCTGCTGGTAGGCGTTGGATGTTTGTACGTTTTCGATTTGAAGCGGCTTTTTCAGGTTTACGACCGAGCCAAGGAAACTTTCCGCAATATCGACCCCGGGTTTGTTGAGGTAGGCTTCGCCCGCGCCGTGCGAGGCGACAAGGGTGAGGTGGCTGCTGGACTCGTCGAGCAGTTGCAAAGCGCAGGTCTTGGCATTCATCAGGCTGGCGGCTTCGCGGGTGATCGCCGCCAGCGCCTCATCGAGATCGACTGCGGAGTTGATCGCCTGGCCAACCGTGATCAGTGACTCGAACAGGTTCGCCCGGATGAGGGATTTCTCGTAGAGGAACGCATTGTGAATGACGAGCGCCGCCTGACTGGCGAGCTCGGTTAACAGCGCGAGGTCGTTTTCGTCGAAGGCACTTGGCTTGGCGGAGTCCACGTTGACAACCCCGCTGAGTACGCCGTTGATTTCCAGCGGGACGGCGAGTTCCGACCGGGTGTGTTCGTGGACGGGGACGTAGCGTTTGTCGGCACTGACATCGTGGACGATGGCGGACTTGCCCTGCTGAGCCACCCAGCCGGTGATGCCTTCGCCGACGCGGAGTTTCAGCTTGGCGCCCGCAGAAAGACCGTGCGCTGCCTGAATCTCGAGAAACCCGTCGATCGGGTTAATCAGAACCACTGAGCCGGAGGTGGCGTTGACGAGGCCGACCGCCTCGCGGACGATCAGGTCAAGTGCCTCCTGCTGATCCAGCGTGGAGTGGATCACCTTGCTGACCTGATAAAGCCGCCTGAGTTGCCCGGGACTGATGGCGGGGTGAATGGGAGTTTCGTCGCTCACCGCTTGGCCCATGATGGAACCGAGGCAGGGATTTCACAAGGCTGCGTCGTTGCCACGGCGCTTGGCAGGGCGAGACCTCGCCCGTCGATCAATGGTATTACTTGAGATGAAATTACATTCTGTAGTTCTGGCCCTGTTCGTTTCGCTCGTCGTCACCGGTTGCGGACATCATAAGCACCACCGCGGGGTAGGTGAGAAGCAACGCCGCCACGCCGAGCAGCGGGAGCACAAACGGGATAGTGACCACAAGCGGGAGGGTCTTACCGGGAAGGTGATTCGCCATCCGTTTAGGATGACCGGCTAGGCCATCGAGGCTCCGTTTCATCCTTTCAAGGCCACGAGGAAGGCGGTGGACCCACCCCTGGATGGTTCCGGAAAAGGCGTTTGAGTAAATTGTCGAG
>WTHH01000534.1 GCA_011523195.1 Verrucomicrobiales bacterium | reverse complement strand
GTGTCTGCACCGTTCAACACAGGTGCCGGTTTACTGGCGGTTTCATCAGCTGGAGTTGCTTCTGCAACAGCGGCAGCCGCTTCTTGGGCGAAGGCGGGGATCGAGATCAGGCAAAAGCCTGCCAATAACGATAGAATGCAAGCGATTCGTTTCATAAAAAAGGCTCAGTATTTTAGTTGGCTCAATTGGTTTAAAATAAGACCAATGATTTATTCGTCAGCACCAAAGATGCCACCACACTAATCTGCACTTTTTCAAAACTCACAAATGATTCATTACAAGTTATTTACGTCTTTTATTTGAGTTCGTTTAAACCCTTTAATCAGCCAAAATTTTTGTTCACTTTTATTCATGCTGGCGATTTCTGAACAGATGCATCAATTATGCACAACTAAAACCCTCCAGCGCTTGGCCAAGTTTCTCCGTATCTATTCGGCCAATTCTAAAGAATTTCCTCCGTTCTATTGCAATCTAAACTCGCTTGGGCAAGCGCTTGGCTCAGTTGGCATCGTTCTTGCCCCTATTTGACTTGGGTTAACCCATCGGGTTCATTCGGGTGATTGGTGTGCTCTGCGAGGCAAGTTTCCAATGTTTACAGAAAAACCTTGCCTCACGGTGGCAATCAAACCCAAATGCCCCGGGTCATTCACCCGAGCCATGCCGCAGCCAAGCTTGTTTTTGCTGCGGCGAAACATTTTTTTAACTGATAAATCCAACGAGATATCATGAGCAAAGCTAAACTCGAATACATCTGGCTGGACGGCTACAAGCCGACCCAAAGCCTGCGAAGCAAGACCATGGTCGTGTCCGACTTTGGTGGAACACTGGAAGACTGCAAAATGTGGTCGTTCGACGGCTCCTCAACCGAGCAGGCCGACGGCAACGACTCCGACTGTCTCCTCAAGCCAGTCGCCCTGTACCCCGATCCCGACAAGATTGGCACCGACAACTGGCTGGTGATGTGCGAAGTCCTCAATGCAGACGGCACCCCGCACGAATCCAACGGCCGCGCCACCATCAACGACGATGACGACGACTTTTGGTTTGGCTTCGAGCAGGAATACGTCCTTTGGGACAACGAGACCAACCTGCCGATCGGCTTCCCGAAAGGCGGTTTCCCCGGCCCGCAGGGTCCATACTACACCTCCGTCGGCGCCGCCAACGCCATCGGCCGCGACATCGTCGATGAACACCTGCAGGTCTGCCTCGACGCCGGCCTAAACGTCGAAGGCATCAACGCCGAAGTGATGATGGGCCAATGGGAATTCCAAATCTTCGCCAAGGGCGCAGGCAGCGCCGGTGACCAAATCTGGGTCGCCCGCTACCTCCTCGAGCGGATCGGCGAACGCTACGGCATCTCCGTCAACTGGCACCCGAAACCGATCACCGGCGACTGGAACGGCTCCGGTATGCACGCCAACTTCTCCTGCGGCAAGATGCGCGACGAAGGCGGCGAACCGCTGATGAACGCCATCTGCGAAGAGTTCGGCAAAAACATCGGCGAACACATCGACGTTTACGGCGCGGACAACAACCAGCGCCTCACCGGCCTGCACGAGACCCAGGCAATCGACAAGTTCTCCTACGGGGTGTCCGACCGTGGCGCCTCCATCCGCATCCCGGTGGGCACCATCGAGGCCGGCTGGAAAGGTCGCCTGGAAGATCGTCGCCCGGCCTCCAACGGCGACCCGTACAAGATTGCGGCGGTCATCATCAAGACCACCAAGAAGGCCCTGTAAACCAGCGCCACAACCAATTAACCGAAAGACCGGCAGGTAACTGCCGGTCTTTTTTTTGCGGCACGAACCTCGGGATTGTCGTCTTTTAAACGCAGAGAACGCCGAGCCTCAGAGAGTAAACCAAGTGAGGAATGAAGCCAGAGGCTTCAAAGCAATTTGCCGGTAGTAAGCGAAGCGCCTCCACCGGAACCATCATCACGAAAATCCATCCCGGAGGGATGGCAGAATCGACGGTTAAACTCCGGCATAAAACCGGCCCACGAACCATCGTTATTTTGAGTAGCCTCCGCGGCCTCTGCGTTTAACAACTCTCCCTCCAAGATTCGCCGTTTGGCCAAGCGCTTGGCTAACAGGGTTGATGGCCCCAGTCAGTTTCCTTAAGGGCCTCCTCGTACTGCGCCATCTGTTCCTCCTCCGACAGCTCGGCCGCCGATTTTGTCGGCGTCACCTTCAGCATCTCTTGGCACAGGGGACAGGGTTGTTCCTGCTCCGCCGTGGCTTCCTCGAACTGCGATTCACCACCACAGGCGTTACACTTCACATTAATCACGGACAAAAAGGTTGCCCGAAAGCTCCCCCCCGTCAACCCCTCGGCCACCCCATAATTGACTTGCCGACAACCGGCGTTGGGAGTCCCCTCTTTTTACCATAATGAAAACAAGAGAGGCCTTTACATTGATCGAACTGCTGGTGGTGATTGCCATTATCGCCATCCTCGCCGGACTACTGCTGCCGGCGCTGGCCAAGGCCAAGTCGAAGGCCCACGAGGCCTACTGCGTCAACAACAACAAGCAGATCCTGTTGGCCGGCAAAATGTACACGGCCGACAACGACGACAAGAATGTCGTCATCTTCGTGCACCCTCCCTACTCCAAGGTCTTTCACACGTGGTACGAACTGCTCGACCCGTACCTGAACTCCACCAACATTTTCATCTGCCCATCCCGAAAGGGAGAACCGGTGAAGACCTCGCACGTGGGCGGGACGCCGTTCCCGTATCCCGCAGCCACCGACTACGCGATGAACCACGTGCTTGGCGGCGAACTAAGTCACTGGGTCAATTACGTACACACAAAGGATTCAAACGTGAAAAACCACGCGAAGGTCGTCTATCTCGTCGACTCCGGCGTGCAGGCCAACGCCAGCAAGCGGCCCAGTGTGGACGTCAACTCCACCACCAAACTGGGAGCGTTCATGATCGGTGACCCGGCGGTAATGATCAACGGCTCCGGCTGCCCGCCGTGCATGACCGGCACCAGCAATCCGTGGTGGGGCGGCCCTCATCTGCGCCACGGCGGCAGGAGCGTCAACGCACTGTCAGACGGCCACGTCGAGACGATGAAACCATTCTGGTTCTACGCCCGCACACCCTGGCTCAACCCAGCCATCGGCGGCTGAGTTCAATCGTCGAAAACTTCAGGATTACATTCCCGGGGTGCCGCCCTTTTCGGTGCTGGCTTTCCAGTTGGCGGGGTCGTTGGGGTTGGCCAGGGGATCGATGATCTCGAGGGAGTGGCCCTCGCCGGCGGCCGCGCTTGGCCAAGGAGCCTTGTCGTTGTACTTGAGCGTCACCAGCGTTTGACCAAGCGGATTCTCGAGCACCAGCTTTTCGCCACCCCTGGCCAGGGTGCCGTTGTATCTCCCGTAAACCTTTAGCCGGGGATAGCGCTTGGCCAAGGCGTCGGGATCGATTGCGTTTATCAACAGGATGCGCTCACCGGGATCAAGCCTGGCCTGCAGCCGAAACTGAAAATCGATGCCGTTGATGCGGTACCAGCTCAGATCAACCTCGGTCTGGCTGACGTTTTGCAGTTCAACGAACTCGTACTCGCTGCCGCCGATCGGGTCGTACATCACCTCGGTGAATCGAACCGGAAAACCAAGCGGCTCCGGCGTGAAGGTGGCCTCTGTGAGCGCGCTCCATTTGCCGTCCGCAAGCGTGCGTGCCTTGACGGTGGTGTGGCGGTCGAACGCGATCAGCCCAGTGAACGGCTTGGCGTTCGCCCCGCGCGGATCGGTGCCATCGATGGTGTAGCGCACCTCACCGTCCGGTGCGGTGATGTTTAGTCGGAACCCGGCCGGGACCGTGCCGCCGTGTTGGCTGAATCGCGGGGCGTTGGCCGAGCGCTGGAGGTCGATGCTCGCCATCTGCTCCATCACGATCGCCCGCCTGCGCGGAATCCACACCTCGCCAATGTGCGGGCTCATGTCCGGCAATACGTGTTTTATCCAGCCGGCCAGTTCGCTGTGGCGCAACGCGATGTTTTCATCCGTCAACGCACCTCCGTTGAAGTAGTGCTTTTGCACGCGATCGGCGAAACGCAGTCGAAACTCCGGGTTGGCGGCAAACGACTGAAAGATTCGGGCGATGTCGGCGCGGCTGGCGAGGGCGCCACGGGTGAGGTTGTTGGAGGTTACCACGCGCCGATGCCGGCCCAGCATTTGTTTGCCGTCGGTACCGAAGGAGCGCTCGGCGTCCCACAGGTAAAACCGCCACTTGGCTCCGGCACGGCGTTCGCGGCCGGCACGCCAGTTGTTGTACGGCCAGTCGTCCATATCGACGTAGACGCACAGCATGATGTAGTCGATGAAGTTATCGAGGTCGATCAGCGCTGCCGCCTTGTCGTAGTTCGGCTGGAGGGTGAGGTCGGCACCAATGGTGAGGCTCTTGAACCGCCGCCACTCAAGGTCGTCTCCCTCGCGGATTTCTCCGAACTGCGCGATGAGATCCCACTCGGCACCACCGCCGTGACGTGAACGTAGGAAGTTAATGTCCACCCGCTCGGTCGGATTGTAATAGGCCTGACTCTCGCCGTTGAGCAGCAGGTTCACGAAAACGCCCCGACTGGAGGCGTGGCCGAGGTCGCGATACAATCGGCGGCATAGCTCGTCGCAAATGAACGGGTTGATCGAGTCATTCATGCCGGCGCGCAGCACGACGTGCTCAAACTCGTCCAGCGGCAAGTCGGAGAACAACTGATGATTCAACCGGCTCTCGCCGTAGCCACCGCGGAAGTACAGGCGAAACGAATACTTGCTCCACGGCACCGGGCCGTGCGGCGTGTGCCGACTCCGAATGTAGTCCCCACCCTGCAACCGTAGCCCGCTCTCGATCTGAAACCCATCCGCGCCGTCCGGAAAAAACAGCTCTGCGGATGTCTGCCGCTCCCACGCGATTCCGCGCTTGTTGGTGTTACGCGGCTCGATCTCGAGGATGCCGGTATCGCCCCAGAGATTTTTCCGCTCGGTGACCAGCGAAATCATCGGCAGCGACGTGACCGCCTCGGAGTCGCCAAGCACGAAGCTGTGCGTTGCCGTTCTCGACGGCCACGAGCCACGCCGAAACGCCGCCGCGCGGATGACCGTTGGCTTCGTGACCAAAATCGGCGCCTCGTAAAGCTGCCCGTTGTTAGTCGTTGGCACCGAGTAATCAGTCGTGTACCGAATCACCGAGCCATCGTCCCGGCTGCTCAACTCCAGCTCAAACGGTTCGGTGAAAAAGCCGCGCTTCCGGCTGAACTTAGGCCTGCGGAGGATGTTCTTAAAACTGCCCGCGCCGTTCTCTGCGCCGGGGGTCGGCCGGATGAAATACACGGGCTCGTCCGTGGCGGACAGGCCGTACGAGATGTTGCCCCGCTGCTCCGGGTAACCGGAAATCTTGTCGACCGTTTTTCGCGGGAGCTCGGGACTGGACAGCCCAACGTAACCACCAGCCGAGCTGAGCTTGAAATTCGTGTGCAACGGCTCGCCGACGACACGCCGGTTTTTGCCGGAAGCGAACACCACCAAAAACTCGCCGGCATCCAATTCCACGTTGGGGAATATCCAGCGGCCGGGCCGCCCCTTGTCATCCGTCAACGCCCACCCGCCGAGGTTCACCGGATTGCGCCCCGTGTTTTGCAACTCGATCCAATCGACCGCCTGGCCGTCCTCGTCTTTCAGCCCGGTCTGGTTGGTTGCCACGAACTCGTTGATCACCACGCTACCCGGCCAGTGATCGGGGTCCACCGTGTACGACCAACCGCTGCCCGCGAAGGCGTTCGGCTTGGCCGCCCGGTCGGTGATACCGTGTGCGCCTGGCCAGGCGACGTTCACCTTGCCAGTCGAAATTTTTTCAAACACCACCTCCCATGGGCCGGCGGAAAAACCGGTCACGCTTTTTGGCGCTTGGCCGTTGATGCGAATGTCCTCCACGCGGAGGTCGTTGATTGGCTCCTCGAAAAACAGGCGGAGGCGCTTGAGCCCACGCACCGTGGCGCCGGAAGGTGGCACGATCTCCGACAATATCGGGGGTACGTCGTCAACCACACGGTAACGCCCCAGTTCAGCCGAGGTCGGGACGAATGCGTTGGCCGGCCGACCGAAATCCTCGATGCCGTGGTCGGCCTCCCACGTCAACACCACCTCGCCATAGTCGGCGTCCTCAAACTGGAACGTCCACTCGGCACCCTCCCCATCGATCGCGATGGACGGCTCACCGTTTAGCCGCAGCTCACTCCCGTCGATGCCGCGCACCGGCTCGCTGAACTGCAGCGTGACGCGGTTGAGCTGATCGAGCTGACCCGGCTTCGGCGAAAAGTCCACAAGTCTCGGAGGCAAGGCGTCCTTGAGGATGCCGACCAGCTCGACATCGACCAAAAAATCGCTGCTCGTCAGGCTGAGGTTGAATCCCTGGACAACAATGGTGTTCGTCCCGTTTTTCAAAAATACCCCGGGATCACGAATCTCGAACGGCTCGAACTGGCCGGACTCGTGCGTGCCGGAAGCTAGTTGCGAAGCGGCACTGCGCGGCGGGTTGGCCCCGGTCACCAACTTGCCGTTGATCCACACTAGGAACCCGTCGTCGAAGTTGACCAACAAATCGAGCACACTGAATCGGCTGACGTTGCGCGCCTCGAATGTCCGTCGCAGATAAACAGTGGAGTAGCGGCGGGGCATGTCCGCCAGGACCGTGCCGCCCTGCCCGTCGCCGTAGCGGAACGGCGCGGCGCCGCTTGGCCAAGCGCTGTCATCGAAGTCCGCGGCCCGCCAGTCGCCGGGCGTCTGCGAGCCCTTGAGGTAGCGCCAGTCCGAGCCGCGCTTGAGCAGCACCTCCGCCTGGCCAAGCGCTTGGCCAAGCAGGGCGACCGACATCAACAGGAAAATGCGAAGCCTCATCTTCCTACTGCAGGGTCATGATCCATGCGGTCAGGTCGGCCACGTCCTTGTCGCTCAGGGTGTATATGAAGCTCGAGGGCATGCCGGAGTTCTTTGCGTCGTCACGCTTGAGAATGTCGGCCGCGCGGACGACGACCTGCTCGCCGGTGGGCAGATAAATTTTCACCGTCTCCGCCGTCTCCTCCTGGATCATGCCAAATAGCTTGCGGCCGTCCTTCATTGCGAGGCTGGTCTGCTGGAAGCCTTCCACGATGTACTCATCGGGGATGAGAATGGAGCGGATGACGTACTCGACATCGCGCCGGGTGCGGATGCCGTTGAGGTCCGGGCCAAGCGTGATCCCCTGCCCGGCCGCCTTGTGACAGGCGAAACAGGTGCCGCGCCCGAAGAAAATCTCGCGGCCATGCGCCGGGTCAGCCTTGTCCATCGCCTTAACCGAACCGGCAAGTGTGGCCTTCTTGAGACCGGCCTTGGTGAGGTAGACCTGATACATCGCGCCCGGTTTTTCACCGCCGCCGTGGTTGCCGCCGAGCGTCACCCGCCCGGCTGAGGCGGAGCGTTGGTAGACGTCGAAGCGGTTGCCCCGGCTGGTCACCACCGCGCCTTCAATCTTGGCGAAGCCGCCCTTCAACCACACCGGCGGAGCGGCCTTGGCATCGTAGGCCACGTACAGGTTGGCCGGAAGGTTGATCTCGAAACTCAAAAACTCGTTGCCGCTGATCCCGGCGTCCTTCGGGTGAGTGCGAACCAGCGTTGCCCCGGCGATGCTCTCCGGCAACTCGGTGATCGTCTCGCCGGAACCATCGGCGTAGGCGAGGACGCCGCGCTGCAAACCGTCGTCAATTGCGTCGTAGCGGTTGTCCGATCCCTTGGCCGCAAGCGTTCGCACGAACAACCGATCGGCCCACTCCGAGTCGGTGATGCGATGCAACGCCAGCGTCTCAACCTTGGACACCTGTCGGCCACTCGCGAACGCGGCCGCGCGAAGCACCGTGTCCTTGTCGATGGTCAACTCGCCGGCGTACTTGCTCGCCGTGCCGCCGGCCTTGGGCGTGGAACCGTCGGTGGTGAAAAGCACATCGTAGTCACCGCTCGCCTTCATGCTGACTTTCGTGCGCTCACGGAAATTTCGCTCGGCCGCAGCCAGCACGACGTTGGCTTTTCGCGTACCGGTTTTCTGGAGCCAATCGTTGGCGACGGAACTGATCCGAAGATCACCGTCATCCTGCAGCGCAAAAATCTGCTCCGGAGTGGCCTGCCGTTCCTCCATCAGGCCAAGCGCGGCCATCAAACGTATGCCGGCGCGGTCGTCCCCCATCAGGGCGCGACGCTTCTCGAGCGGGAGCTGACGGCGCATCACCTGCCAAGCGCTGTAAAGTGCCAGTCGGTCGGTCTCGTCGGCGAGCGCCTGCAGGATGGCATCATCGTTGCCGCTCCAGCCCACTTGGCCAAGCGACTGCACGGCGGCCAGGCGCACCCGCGGCTCCTTGTCGTCGAGCAACAGAATCAACGCCGGGATCGCGTCCTTGGCCTTGTTTTCGCCAAGGATGCGCGTGGCCTGAATGCGCACGTTCAGTTCAGCCTCGCGGTTGGCCAAGGCGTAGTCGGTGATGGTCCTACTGTTGCCGCTGCGGCCGTCGATGTGGCCAAGCGCCCAGACGCTCCACGTGGCCTGCGCCTCGGTGAGATTGCCGGAATCAATTGCGTCGATGAGCGGCTTGCGCACGGCAGCACCGCGGCGGACCAGTTCGTCCTGCGCGTTGACGCGCCAGACCTGAAGCTGATGGCCAATGTCTTCGATCAACTCGTCAAACGTCCACTCGGCTAGTGTTTTTTTGCGCTTGGCCGTGTCCCATTTTTTTCGGTCGATGAGCGCGTTCTCCTTGTGGCGCAATCGGAACACGCGGCCCTGGTACTTGGCATTTTCCTCGGCTGTCCATTTTTCAGCCGGGACGTACTCCGTACCGTACACCGATCCCCAACCGGCCATGTACAACGCGCCGTCCGGTCCGACCTCGATATCGGTCGGGCGAAACAATGAGCGGCCCTCCGCCCCCTTGTAGCCGAGGTCGCCCCCTTGGGTTACGCCGCCATCGACCACCTTGCGCATGGTCTCCGCCGGCATCTGCAGCGAGCCGTCCCACATCGGGTTGTAGAGAAAGATGCAGTTGTTCGTCCAGTCGGCGATCAAGTAGCGGCCACGGTATTTCTCGGGGAAATGTGTGGAATTATAAAACACCACGCCGGTGCCGGAACCGCTCACGCTGGGAAATAAATTTGACGACGGCGCGACGGCGATGTGTTTGCCCATCCAGTCGAACACCCAAGGGTGACGCATGGTATAGTGGCCATGTTGGACCGGCATGAAAATGCGCTCGCCCGGCCCGCCGGGATCGTTGTCCGTGCCCAGCCAGTTGAAGCCGCTGTCAATGCAGATGTCCCACGGGTTGCGCATGCCGCGTGCAAACAGCTCGAGGTCGTGCCCGCCCAGTCGACAGCGGAAGATGCCGCCCTCAGTCTCGCGCTTGTTCATCGGGTGGTAACTCTTCGGATAAGTTTCACGCGTGTACACCTTGGTGAGCGGATACTTTGTTTGATCGTCTGCCTTGTTGCCCTGCAACTGGCGGAACGGCAGCGGTGCGTGATCCTTCACCCACGTGTTGCCCATGCTCATGTACAGCCAGCCATCCGGCCCCCAGTTGAGGCCGTGCAGGCCGTGGCGCAGGTTGTTCAACCCGGTGAAAACGACCTGATACTCGTCGGCCACATCGTCGCCGTCAGTGTCGCGCAGCACGGTCAACTCCGGCGAGTTGGCCACCCACAATTCGTCGTTGCGCCAGGCCATCGCCTGCACAGAGTTCAACCCGTCGGCGAAGGTCTTCACCGTCTCGGCCTTGCCGTCGCCATCCTTGTCGATGAGGATCTTGATGTAATCCGTCGGCGAATCCGGCCGGGGATGCCGGTACTGCGGCCCGGCACCGACGTAGAGCCGCCCGTATTTGTCGAAGCACAACGCGGACGGGTTGATGATGTGCGGTTCCTTCACGAAGAACCCGATCTCGAAACCTTCCTCGACGTCCGGCAACGCCTCCGTGTCCACCACAGCCTGCACGGCCCCACTGCCGGTCATCGCCAGCGCGCAACCGGCCGCCAGCGCTTTGAGTTGTCTTGTCATTGTCAAAATCGTCCTGCGTCAAACATAGTAGACATCCGAGTCGTCGATGTCCGGGATACCCACCACGAGCACCCGCATCTTGCCGACGGCCCCGTGCACCACGCCGGGCGGGATGTGCACCATGCTGCCCTTGCGCACCGCGCGTTCCTCCCCGTCGAGCATCACCGAGCCTTCGCCCTCGAGCACGTAGTACAGCTCGGTCGCGATCTTGTGGTAGTGCGGCTTGGCCCCATCGATATCAACCGCATGGGCCCACGCAGCGACGTCCTCGTCACCCCGACTGAGCAAGCGATAGCGGTGGCCGCATGCGCTGCATTCACGGGCTGCATCCGACTCGTGCCGCAGGATCAGGTTGGCCGGTGGCAACGGTTTCGCATCATCTGGCATCTTGAATAAAGGACGGCCCAAAGGACGCCGGCAACCCGCGTGTTTAACAAGCCAAAACCAAGCGCTTGGCCAAGCGGAGAGTGGGACGAACAATCAGTTGGAAGTCGGGGCGTTGGTGGAGGGGGGCTTGACCGGAACCGGCGGCAGCGGTAGTTCGAGGTTCAAGAGATTCGTTTGAACCGGTGTGTACTGCGCGCGGGGAAGTTTATCGATCCAATCGCCACGCTGAAGTTCCTCGCGCTGGGCCTGCTTGGCGTTGACCACCAACAGGACGATCGCCGCGATGCTAACCAGAACGATCAACGGCAGCCAGATGCTCCAATTGAGACGTGAGAGAAACAGGGTCAGGCCGTCGACACAGCCCCTTTTGCCAGGGAGTGCCGGGTCGGCGCTCAACGTCTCGGTGCCGCCCAGTTCCTGATTGAGCTGCACGACCAGAGCATTGGTGTCGAGCTTAAGGATCCGGCAATAGGATCGGATGAAACCGCGGACAAAAATCGGGGCATCAAACTTGTCAAAGTCTCCTGCCTCGAGGGCCGCCACGTGGTCGGCGCGAATCTTCAGCTCGCTGCCAATATCATCCAGAGACTTGCCCTGCGCTTCGCGGGCACTCTTCAATTGCTCTCCTACGGACGGCATCCAGACACGTTCTAGCGGGAAACGCCCGACCAGACAATCCCCGAGACTGCTTTTTCAGCCCGCTTCACTTGGCCAAGCGGCCGTTACTTCGTGCCGATGGCGTAGAGGAATTCCTGCCGCTCTTCGTCCTTGAAGGCAACACGCAGGTACAATCGGTCGCCGCTGACAATCGGCGAAGCGTATACCTCATCTCCAAGCTGGTTCGTGGCGAGCAGCTTGAACTCATCCGGGTTGGCCTCAAAAACGAACGTCTTTCCGGCGAGGTTCGTCCCATAAATCCGGTTCCCCGCCATCACCGGTGAAGTGTAAAACGCTCCTCCGAGCCGTTCCTTCCACTGCTGTTTGCCAGTCTTGGCGTTCCAGCAGATCGCGAACCCGGCGTCCATCGTCACATACAAAAAACCGTCGCGGATGAGCATCGACGGTACGTAAACCCGGGCGGTGTTCCTCCATGCCACCTTGCCGGAACCGTCGGCCACGATGGCGGCCGTGTGGTTTTTCGGCCAACCGCCGCTCACAAAAATATGCGTACCATCAGTGACGAGCGTCGAGACGCACTCCTCGGTCGAGCCGGGCACCTCCCACAGTTTTTTGCCGGTCAACGGATCGAGGCTCGTGACTAGTTCGCAGCCGCAAAATACCATCTGCTGTTTTCCGGCCGCCTCGATCACCACCGGCGTGGTGTAGTTCGGCAGCTTGGGTCGCTCCTGCCGCCAAATTTCGCGACCGGTTTTTTTGTCCAAACCACAGATCACACCGCCGATTTTTGTGTCTGCCTTCACCACGACGATATCACCAAACACCATCGGCGAACTGCCGTAACCCTGATGCACCTTGTATTTGCCGATTGGCTTTTGCCAAAGGAGTTTGCCGTCGAGTCCCAGCGCCGAGGCGTACGCCTGGTTGCCGATCACGAAGTTCACATACAACCGCTCGCCATCATGAACCACGGCCGTCCCGGCGTGCGACGCATGCTTGTTCAGGCCCACCGCAAACTGGCTCTCGTGCACCCTGGTTTCCCAGACCGGTTTGCCGGTTGCCTTGTCCAGGCAGATTACCGACTGGTACATCTCATCCTCTTCCGCCGTGGCAAGATAAATGCGGTCGCCCACCACCGTCGGCGTGCTGTGGCCCCGGCCGGGGATCGGTGTTTTCCAGACGACGTTTTTGATCTCGCTCCACTCGGTCGGCAGACCTTTCACAAACTTGGCCTGCCCGTCGGAGGTTAGCCCACGCCAGTTAGGCCAGTCGGTCGTGGCAAATTTGGATTCCGCAGCCAGGCTACCGGCCAAGCCCAGCAACAACGAAAGGGTAAAAATCCTGTGCATCATGTCTTGAAGTCGGCGCAGAGCGTTGCCGAAAGTCCGTGCCCCCGCAAGGTCAATCACCCTCCGCAATCCGCTCACCCAGCAGTCGGCCAAGCGCGATCACCCCTGCTGTGTCGAGGACGAGCCGTTTCTTTTGAGGCGGCAAATCGAACGCCTTGATGTGAATCAGGTTCGGGTCTACGGCAGCCACTTTTTCCATGTCCGCCACGACGTCGATCCGGTTGACGCCCTTCTCATCCGTCGGCGGCTGCTGGCTGACAAACCATTTCAGCTCCGGCTGACCAAAGTCCTTTCGGCTCTGCCCAATGGTCGTCTGCAATCGCCCGGCGGCCTCTTTTCGGTAGGGATAAAACGACATGTCATTTTCGCCGAGATGATAAACGATTCCTGCCAGGCGCACCTTGTGCCCCTTGGCCTCCAACTCGCGAATCGATTGCTGAATGAATTTCACGAACTCAGGGTAGATATGACGCGACCGGGCCATGCTGCCTTCCGGCGTCCAGTCGATGATCTGGGAACCGCTGTGGGTGAACTTGGCGATGGCCACATTGCCCAAACGCTTGGCCTGTAACACACCGGCGAAACTCAGCTCCGGCCCAAATGTGTCGTAGTACCCCGCTTGGCCAAGCGGTTCCCAGCCGTCGGATTTACGGTAGCCGCCACCGAGGTTGTACTTGAACGCGATGCCCGGGTTGTCCTTCAGCAGATCGGCTTGGCCAAGCTTGGCCGCGTCCTGCACGAATGCCCGTTCGCCCTCCATGTTGCGATGCCCGGCGAGGATGAACAGGTTGACCTCGCTCCCCTTTTTGTACGGCCAACGCTTCAGCGGTCGCGCGGGGGCCTGCGCTTGGCCAAGCGATCGCAGATAGGCCGCGGCGTAATTGTCGCCGTGCTGCAGTTGGCCAAGCGTACCGTAGTGGTAGTGCAGCCCGACCGGGTGACCGATCTCCACGCCCACGTGCGACGTCGGCACGTATTCCGCCAACGGATCGACCTCCGTGACAGCGCGCTGTCCCCGACTGATTGCGTACATCCGTGGCCGCAAATCCATTCCCCATATCGTCTTGGTGCAAAGTTCGCCGATGTAAAATTTCAACTTCGGTGACTTGAGATCGCGGCGCCACTTGGCGAGATAATTCTTCAGGTTCGGACCGTAGTTTTTCATGTAGTCCTCGTTGAACATGTCGTTCTCGCCCTGATGCCACATGAAGCCCTCAAGCCGATAACGAACGCCCTGCCGCTCCAGCTCGGCGAGCGAATCGCGCACCAGCTTCAACGCCAGCGGGTACATCTTGAAACCGATCGGCTCGTCCGGATTCCAGTCGCCGCCGAGGTGCGTGCCGCCGGCCGCGCACTTGATGATGGCCACCGGCGCATCGATGGCCTGCGTCACCCGCCGCGCAAAACTCAACTCCGGCCCGACGGTGTTGTTGACTGGCTCCAATGCCACCCAGCCATCGCTGTTTGTCTTGTTTTCCCGTCCGATCGAATAGGAAAAACGGACTCCCTCCTGCGGCTGCTCCAGCCCGGCATACAGCGGGAAGTTTTTGATGTCCTTCACCTTCGAGTCGGAACCGACCATGTTGGATTGCCCCGCAAAAATGAAAACCCGAACCGTGGAGTCATCGGCCGCCTGGCCTAGCGAAAGCCCCGCTGCGATCAGCGAATAAACGAAAACAAGAATTTGTCGTGTCATGAAAATGCGCCGCCAGACTAAAGCCCTCAGCCGGTCAGGCAAGGCCCCAGCCCCGGCGCAGCGACCACTCGGTGCCGAGGAGCGCGGCCAGCAAAAGCATCAGCCACCACCGATCCCAGGTGGAGCTTTCGCGGTACTCGACGAACTGCGCCTGCAGATCGCCAAGCTCACCCTCCGGCAGCGACTGGCTTGGCCCGGCGGCGAACCGGCCACCGGTGGTCGTGGCGAGGGACTGCAGCAATTCGTGATTCGCCCGGGTCGATGCCAGCTCCCGCTGATTCGGGATCACGTCAACAAGCTGACGCGCGAACACGTTTTCGTCGCCGGCCTTGGCCAGGTGCGCGACCAACCGGTGCGCTCCCGTTTGTTCGGCCACAAACGACGCCGCAAAACTCCCGTCACTGAGGCTGGACTCCAGCGGCAGCTCCGCCTCGGTGCGGTCGGGGCGAACGAGTTTCAAAGTCAGCTTGGCCGCCGGGTAGGGCGACAGGGTGGTCACCGTGAGCGGCACGGTTTCGCCGATGTGAACCGGCCCGGCGGGAAACCCGATCCGAATCTCACCGGTCTTGCGCTGGATGCGGTCGGCCGCCAGCCAGCGGATGGCGTTGTTCCAAAATTGTCGGTAGTAGCCATTGCGATCCGTCGGCGTACCAAACCGGCTCTCGAACGAGGCGCCCCAGCCGGGCGTGGTGTCGGAGGTGAACGCCATCGTGCGGCCCCGACCAATCTGCTGTACTGCAAAGACCACCAGCGGGCCGTACTGGTTTGATTTGCTACCGTGCAACGCCAGCGACACGGCGCCTGGCTTGAGCCGATTGACAAGATTTAAACCACCGAAGCCGGGGAACTTTTCATTCCACGCGCGGCGCGACTCGTCGGCAGTCAACCCGACCCGCATGATCGGATGATCGTAGGCCTCCTCCGGAATCCTGAGCTTGAAGCTGCGCCACTCCGAGTCGCGGTTGCCGACCACGTCCACCGGCATGAGCTTGTCGATCACGGTCTTGTCGTACTGTCCCGCGCCGAACGCCGTCGAGCCGCCGACCATCACGAATCCGCCTCCGTGCTGCTCCACCAGCGACACGGTGTTGTCGAGTTGTTCCGGGGTGAATGCCTCGCGATAAATGTCGCTGTTGATGACGACATCGTACTTGAGTAGCGAAACCATGTTGGTCGGAAAACCCCGGTACGGGTGGGCGACGTTGTACACCCGACGGCCCTTGCGATCTGTGCGGTACGGGCTTTTTTTCGCAAACACAATCGAAGTGTGCTGCGGAAAATAAAGCGAAGTCACCTCCATCTGCGGATCCTGCTCGAGCGCATTCTCCAGCGTGTCGGTGGCGCCCGGCGTGCCCTCCATGTAGAGCACGCGTATTTTTTCGTCGCGCAAATTGACCCCGAATCGACCGGCATTATTGTCGTCCAACCTCTCGCCCGATTGCCGGCCGAGGCTCACGCTGTACTCGGAAAACCCCTCGAACGGCGAGTCGAACTCCAGCACCACCTCCTGTGGCTTGCCGGTGAGCGTGACCGACTGCTCATGCAGCAGCCTCCCGCCGCGCCTCACGGTCGCCATCGTTTTTCGACCATCAAAACCGGGGCTGTCCACCGTGAGCCCCAGCCGAATCTTCGGGTCGAACGGCACGATCTGCCCGCCGACCGCCCCTCGCAACACCACGTCCGCTGCCTCCTCCGGTGTGCCAAATCCAAAAGCGAACAACGGAATACCGGCGCGGTGAAGCTTTAACGCCGACTCGCGGCTCGCCGCCGCGTCCGCGAACTGGCCGTCGCTCAAAAGCACCACCGCGCCCAGCGGCACGTCGCGCGGCTGGTTGAGCAGCGACGCCACCGCTTCGGAAAAACGGGAGTGTGACTCCGACGCCGTCACGATCGCCAGCTCGTTGGTCGTGCCCAGCCGTTCGCCGAACGTGTACAGCCGCAAGTGCCCGGCGATCCCGCTCTGCGACTGGATCGACCCTACCAACGCTCTGGCCCGGGCCATCCGCGTCGATTGGTCGGGCGTGTCCTGCAATGCCATGCTTTGGGAAACGTCGAGCAGAATCGCAACCTCGCGGGTTTCGTCGAATGCCTTGCGATCGATCCGGTGCGGGTCCGCGAGCAGAAACAAAACCAACGCCACCGAGCCAACACGAAGGCCCCACAACAAAACGCGGCGCGCTGACGAGAGTTTGCCGGTGCGTCGATACGACCAAAACCCCACCACCAACAGCACGGCACACAACACCGCCACCCCCTGCCAAACCGGCGTGAGCTGAAAATAAATCTCTGGCGAAGTCTCGTTCACGATGGGTGCGCACTCACTCCTCGTAGGAGATCGCGCGCAGGTAATTTTCGATCAACGGCGCGTAGCCGGCGGGCAGTTCATTGGCCTCGGAGAGGATGCGGTCCGCTTGGGCAAGCGCGGCCCGCAACAACTCGGCCGCATCTGTCAACGTCCCCTCGCCTTCGGTCCCAAGTTGTAGCGCTTGGCCAAGCGCCTGTTCCTCGATCTCGCCGGAAGCCTGGCCCAGCAGGTTCGCCGCCTCCTCCAGCAGACCGGATAACGCCTCGGCACCGCCCTGCGCACCGGTCGGGAT
>WTHH01000462.1 GCA_011523195.1 Verrucomicrobiales bacterium | reverse complement strand
ATAATGGAGGGGCGAGCCTGAGAGTCCGCTTGGTCAAGCCATCAAACTGTAAAGATATAAATCCTTCGTGATCTTCGTGCCCTTCGTAATTTCCATCACATCAGTTGGCCAAGCGCTTGGCCAAGCGGGTCATTTATGAATCTCGCTCAGCTCGACGGCCCGGTGTTCCTTGGCACTGAGGTAGGCGGCCTCGACGAGGGCCATGGTCTTGAGGTTGTCGCGGGCGCCGATGGCTGGTTCTTCGCCGGTCTCCAGCGCGATGAGTAGCTGGGCCATGGTTCCGATGAAGGCGTCGGGGAACCAGCTCTCGGGCCAGGTGGGTGAGTGGAATTCCGAGTCGCCCTTGGCCGCGTAGGTGATGGTGGACGGCGTGGTGTAGGGATCCTGACACCAGCCGATGTTGCCCTTGGCCAAGCCGTCGAGTCCCTCGATGCGCCATTCGATGCCGATGTCGGCAGGGGCGCCTTCGCGACCGGGGCCTGTCCAAGTGTCGTCGACGGCGATGGCACGCAGGCCACTGGCGTACTCGAGGATGTAGCTGGCGATGCCGTCGGTGTGCGGGAACTGGGTGCGCGGATCGGTGCGTACGGAGCAGTAGATGCGTTCCGGATCGCCGAACCAGTAGCGGAAGGTGTCCATGTGATGAATGGACATGATGCGCAGGGTGACCCAGCCCTGGCGTTCCTGCCAAGGCATCCAGTGCGGGATGCCGCGCATGTCGATGGTGGCGAGGATCGGTTCGCCGATGGTGCCGTTGGTCAGCAGGGTTTTGCCAGCTCGGACGGATTGATCGTAGCGCATGTTTTGGTTTACGGCCAACACGATGCCATTTTTCTCGCAGGCTTCGACTGCCTCGACTGCCTCGGCGTAATTTCCGCCGAGTGGTTTCTGCGCGAGGATACCCTTGACGATGCCGCGATCGCAGGCTGCCTTGATGACCTCGAGCTGGTTGTCGGGCGGCACGGCGACGTCGAGCACCTCGATGGATTCGTCGTCCAGCAACTGATCGATGGAGTCGTGCACGGTGGCGATGCTGTGTTGTTCAGCGCATTTGGCGGCGTTGTCTCGGGTGCGGGAGGCGATGGCGACCGGGTTAAAGCCAGCCTTGCCGTAGGCCACGAGGTGACAGTCGTTCATGATGAAGCCGCTACCGATGCAGCCGATGCGCCAGTCCTTGCGCTCGGGCAGCGGGGAGTGAATGTCCAAGTTCATTTGTTTAAATTCTAAATCCTAATATCGAAATGCGAATTTAGGATTTGTTCCCAACCGTTTCGTCCTCGACGGGATCCCAAAACTCGGTGTCGCTCTCGAACAGTGTTGCGCCCATTTCCCTGATGGCGATGTCCGGGAGTTTATCGATCGGCTCGTAAAAGGGGTGGTGCGATTTTTTGTAGGGATTGTTGTGCCTGGTATTGTAGCAGCAGAGCAGGGACCACCGGGGTGTTTCGGAGGTGTTTTGATCGGAGCGATGCAATGTGTTGCTGTGAAAGAACAACGTGTCGCCAGGCTCGATTTCCACGTAGACCAGTTCCATGTGTTTCATGGCCGCCTCGACGCGCTCGGGGTCGGCGCCTGTCTGGTCACCAAACCGGCCGTGCTCGACGCGCCCCAATTTGTGCGAGCCCTTGAGCACCTGCATGCAGCCGTTGGCTCTGGTGTTGGGATCGATCGCGATGAAGGCCGAGGCCATGTCGGGGTAGAGGCAGCCGTTTTGGTACCAGTAACCATAGTCTTGATGCCAGCTCCAGGCGCCGCCGGTGCGTGGCCGTTTGATGCTCATTTTGCTGTGGTAATGGTACACCTCGTCGTCGAGCAGGGCTTCCATGGCGTTGACGATGCGTTCGCTGCGGGCGATGGCTCCCCACAAGTCCTCGCCTGCCTTGTTCCAGAGGACGAGTTGGGCCTTGCCGCCTTCGCCGTCCTCGAGATCGTGCGCGTGTTTGTCGAACGCCTTGTCGGCCTTGGCGGCGGCGTGAAGAATTTTGGCCTCCTCGCGATCAAAAAGACCGGGGACAATCAGGTAGCCGTCGTCCAGAAACGCGGCGATTTGTTCAGCGGAAAGTTTGCCAGACATTGAGAATTCGGTGCCGCGTAGTCTGGCGTCCGAACCCTCGAAAGTCAAAGGAGGAATCTCAATTCGAGCGAAGTGTCACTACTGCTTTGTGGAACTTTCTATCTTTCCATCCCGAGAGTATGTGGAGCCTCCACTTGATGGCTGGCTGGCGGGGCCATAGTTATTCCGGATCGTTTGCAGGTCGATATATTCCCCGGATTCCAACCGGAACACCGGTTTTTGCCGCGGCTTGTTGGCTTCCTCGAGCGACTTCTTAATGTACGACTCGATATAGCTATCACCCCATTCGTCCTTCACCGGCTTGTTCAAATTGGGATCGATCTTTTTCGGTTTATACGGCCCCCAGTCTGCCGATTTAAGTGCCTTGGTGTTTTCATAGATCGGCTGTGGATCACCCGTGATCTCAATGGCTGGAAGTGGCTCAATGTGGGGCTTGAGCGGCCGGGTGATTCGGAATGCGTTGTTGCGGGAGCTGGCCATCCGGCGGATGTACTTCGTGCGATCCGCAATCTTGTCTTCTGTATCTTGTTTGGCCGTGTGATCCATCTGGACGATCGATTCACGGAGATCGGCCAGAGTGGAGGCCGGTCCCTTTAGCAGAATGATGCCGGCATCCTTCACCGGTTCAATTTGAACATCCCCAACGACGAACAATGGTTGAAGTTTCTTCGCTACTTCAACTGCGTTTGCGTGATGCAGCTTCACTGCTGTTCGGGAGACTTTCGGCTTCGGCCGAGACCCGCGAAACCAATTAGCTGGTTTGGCGCGATACTTCCGGTCCGGCTTGTTGGTCTTCAGGTACTCGGTTGCTGACTTTCGCATCTCGGCGTGCACTTCCGGAGACAACGCGATATCTCGTTCACTGGAAAACATATGTTCCGGCAACTGCGACTCAACGCTGAGGAGGAAATCCAGGTCGCTTGGCTCGGCTTGTTTTACGAGGGCCGAAATGCCGTCGAGTTCGCTCCGGGGCGCGGTTACGATCACCCCCTTGGCGGCGGTGCCCGGTTTGGTCACCTCGATGCCGCTGTCTTTCCCATACGTCGATTCCAATAGTAGGCGAACATCGTCGATGCTGAGATGAGTGAGTGGCACCACCTGCTGTCCCTTCGCCACGGGATCGGCTTTTTCGGTTGCCTGTACTCGGGGGGTGCCCCCTCGTTTTTCCATGCGGTGGAGATATCCCTTGCGGGCATCCACGCTGGTGAACGCGCCGTGCGCGAGCAGTACCGTGGTCGTGGCCAATGCCAGTTTGTGCCAATAAATCGGCTTCATTACGTCGTAAAATTGTTAAAAGGTATGGCCACGAGGTCGTTTGTCAAACCCGCCCGCCGTTGTTTTTAGACAGTTTCGCCCAAAAAACCGATCATTTCTGAGCACACAACATGCCAAGCGCCAGGCCACGCGGGGTGTGACAGCCCGGCAGTTTTCTGGCAGATTTCGCCCGCACTCATGTTGTGTACTATTTGCAGGTGGGTTGGACTGTTGTGGCTAATTTTCGCAGGCGGCGCTTGGCCAAGCGCAGTGGCGGCTGACGCAATTCGTTTCAACCGCGATATTCGGCCTATTCTCTCCAACAAATGCTTCTCCTGCCACGGGCCGGACGCCAACCATCGCAAGGCCGACCTGCGGTTTGACTCCCGCGAAGGCGCTCTCGCAGATCTTGGCGGTTACGCCGCGGTAGTGCCCGGTTTACCAGATAAAAGCGAATTAATCGCCCGAATTCACACCAGCGACAACGACGACCTCATGCCGCCGCCCAAGATCGGCAAGCCATTGTCTGCCGACGAAAAGCAGCTGCTGAGCGACTGGATCGCGCAGGGCGCCGAGTACGAGCAGCACTGGGCCTATCTCCCGGCCAAGCGCCGCGCCTTGCCTGCGGTGCAAAACCGCGCCTGGCCAAGCGGTGCGATAGATCGCTTCATTCTCGCCCGGCTGGAGCGGGAAGCGTTGCCGCCATCGCCCGCGGCCGACGCCTCGACGTTGGCCCGTCGGCTGCACTTCGACCTGACCGGCCTGCCGCCGTCGCCGCGCTTGTCCAAGCGCCTGGCCAAGTCGCCCAGAAGCTATTCGGCAATCGTCGACGAGTTACTTGCTGCGCCGCAGTTCGGCGAACGCCTGGCCAGCTACTGGCTCGATCTAGTACGGTATGCGGACACGGTCGGCTACCACGGCGATCAGGATCACGCCATCACGCCGTACCGCGACTGGGTGATCAAGGCGTTCAACGACAACCTGCCGTTCGACCGGTTTACCACCGCCCAACTTGCGGGCGACCTGCTGCCCGGCTCCACCGTCAACGACAAGATCGCCAGTGGCTACAATCGATTGCTGCAAACCTCGCATGAGGGTGGCGTGCAGCAAAAGGAGTACCTCGCCAAGTACTCGGCCGACCGCGTGCGCAATGTCTCCACCGCCTGGCTCGGTGCGACGGTTGGCTGCAG
>WTHH01000404.1 GCA_011523195.1 Verrucomicrobiales bacterium | reverse complement strand
ATAGTGGCGGGAGTGACGGGACTTGAACCCGCAACCTCCTGCGTGACAGGCAGGCGCTCTAACCAATTGAGCTACACCCCCGGCAAGGGGCGAGAGAACGTAACAGAAGTTTTTTCGCGGTCAAGCGGTTCTGCAAAAAAAATGATCCGGACAACAGACGCCAAGGAGGTGGGTGTGGGGAACACCGCAGAAGAAACGTGCCGCTGCCCGAATCGAAAAAACAAACATTCTACCTCAACCGAGTTCTGTCAATCCTCAATTTTCCCAGCCATCCACAACGATTCTCGCGTGGGTAAATCTCAGGAAAAAAATAAAAAAATGGCGGAGAGGGAGGGATTCGAACCCTCGTTACCCTTGCGAGTAATCACGCTTTCCAGGCGTGCGCCTTCAACCACTCAGCCACCTCTCCGCCGAGCGGGCGCGCATTGTGTGTGAGGATAGGCGGAGCGGCAAGTTTTTTGCTGATACTGACTCGCCGCTTGATTTGGGAGGGTGCTTCGAAATAGGCTCTCTGCGCTTTATGGCGCACTTAAAGCTTCATATCCCGGGACCAATCGAGGTCAGTGACAAGACGTTCGAGGCGTTTCGCACGCCGATGATCGGACACCGCAGTCAAGATTTTAAGGATCTTTACGCTGCAGTTATGCCGCACCTGCAATCGCTGCTCTACACGGATCGGCTGGTATACCTCGGCACCGCCTCCGCATGGGGCATTATGGAAGGTGCTGTGCGCAACCTCGTTTCGAAGGGCGTGCTCAACTGCATGAAGGGCGCTTTCTCCGACAAGTGGTTTGACGTCTCCCAACGCTGCGGCAAGGAGGCCGAGGCACTGCAGGTCGATTGGGGTTCCCCCATCCTGCCCGAGCAGATCGACGAGCGGTTGGCCACCGGCCGGTTCGACGCCGTCACCCTCGTCCACAACGAAACCTCCACCGGCGTGATGAGCCCACTCTGCGAGATTGCCGCGCTGAAGGAGAAGTACCCGGACGTGATGTTCATCGTCGACAGCGTCACCTCGATGACCGGCGTGAAGATCGAGTTCGACAAGCTCGGCATCGACCTGCTGCTCGCCGGGACGCAGAAGGCGTTCGCCCTGCCGCCGGGCCTGAGCGTGTTTGCCGCCTCGCAGGCCGCGCTCGACCGCGCCGCAACGCTGGATGATCGCGGCTATTATTTTGACCTGCACGAATTCCAGAAGAATGCCGAGAAAAGCATGACGCCCAGCACACCGAGCATCGGACACATTTATGCTCTGAAATCGAAGCTCGAGGACATGATGGCAGAGGGACTGGACGCGCGTTTTGATCGCCACGCCAAGCTCGCTCAGATGACCCGCGACTGGGCCGCCGGGCATGGATTCACGCTGTTTCCCGAGGCCGGTTATGAGTCGCAAACTCTCACCTGCGTCAACAACGGAGCCAAGCCGGGTGGGCGAGAAGTGGATGTGGCCAAACTACAGGGCCTAATGAAGGAGCGCGGCATCCTCATCGACGGCGGCTACGGCAAGCTCAAGGGGAAAACCTTCCGCCTCTCCAGCATGGGCGACGAGACGGAGGAGACGATGCAGTCCCTCTACGGCCTGCTCGATGAGTCACTGGCCAATCTCTGAGTGGGAGTTCTCGGTTTCAAGTAAAATTCTGATAACCGCCCGCGCTAGGCCAAGCGCAGGCGCATTGAATCCTTCTCCCCAGTGGGGGAAAAGGTGCCCGAAGGGCGGATGGGGAGGCCGATATTCAAGTTCAGGCCGATGGTCGTCATCGGTTTTCTCATATCAAAAACGTGCTAGTCCACCCTCACCCTGTTCCTCTCCCTTTCCAGGGAGAGGGGATTTTCTGTCAACCAATTTTAATGCGCTTGGCCAAGCGCTATTTGGCGATCAATCCGTCGACCAACTGGACGGTGCGGCGCGCGCGCTTGGCCACCTTGTCGTCGTGTGTGGCGATGATCATCGTGAGGTTGGCCTCGGACTGCAGTTCGCATAGTAGATCAAGCACTTCGCCGCCAGTTTTTGAGTCGAGGTTGCCGGTTGGCTCGTCGGCGAGCAGGAGCTGTGGCCGGTTGATCAAAGCCCGGGCCAGGGCCACACGCTGTTGTTCGCCGCCGGAAAGTTCCGCCGGGAGATGACTCATGCGCTTGGCCAAGCCAACCCGCTCCAGCAACGACTCGGCCCGCTTTTGAGACTCGGCCCGGTTGGCGTGGGCCATGCGTGCCGGCAGCAGCACGTTCTCCAGCGCGTCGAACTCCGGCAGCAGATGGTAGCTTTGGAAAACAAAACCGACCTCGTCATTGCGCCACTTGGCCAAGCGCGCAGACGACATCGCGGAGAGCGACTGGCCGCTGACGAATACTTCGCCGCTGGTCGGTTCGTCGAGTCCGCCCAGCAGATGCAGCAGTGTGCTTTTGCCGGTACCGGACGCGCCCTGCAACGAGAGAAATTCGCCCTCTCCGATCTCGAGACTCACCCCGTGCAGCACCTCGATCAACCGCCGGCCGAGGTCGTACGACTTGTGCAAATCCTCCGCGCTGAGAATCGGTTCACTCATGACGAAATGCCTCCACAGGCCGAAGTCGGCTGGCGTTCCATGCAGGCAACACTCCGGCCAACAGGCAAATTAAAAACGAGCCCACGCCGATCTTGATCAGGTCGCCAGGCACGATCTGCGCTGGCAACGCCTGAAATCCGTAAATGCTCGCAGGGAAAATCTCGAACCCAGTGAGGTCACGCATCAGCACAAGAAACTCATTGCGAAACTCCAGCGCCAGGAGGCCGATGCCAAAGCCGAATGTCAGGCCAAGCGCCGCAACGAAAAGGCTTTGCGACAGAAACACCCGCATGATCTGGCCGCCGGTGGCGCCCAGCGCCTTGAGCGTGCCGATCTCCGGCGTGCGCTGCACCACGAACGTGATCTGCGAACTGGTGATACCGAACGCCGCGACGATCATCACGAAAAACAACAAGTAAAACATAACGTTTCGCTCAACGCGCAGCGCCTCGAGCAGGTGCGAGTTTTCGTCCTCCCACGTTCTCACCACCAACCCGGCCGGCAGGGTTTTCAGTAACTGCTGCCGGGTCGGCTCCGCCAGTGAAGCGTCCTTCAGTCTCACGCCCAACCCGTGCACCGCATCGCCTAGGTCGTACAGGTCCTGAGCGTTCTCGAGCGACGTCAGCATAAAGTTCGCGTTGTACTCGAAGTAACCGGCATCGACGATCCCGCGCACTTCGTAGTCGTCCGGCAGCAGTACCAGTTCACTGCCCTCCTCCTGCGCTTCGCGGATGCGATGAAAACTCCGCGCCGAGTGTACGGCGAGATAGTCGCCCGCGTTGAGCTTGAGCTGGGAACGAATTTCCGAGCCGACCAACAGGCCGCCGTCGAGATCCAGTTCACCCACGACAAGGCTGTTGGTAGACACGAGCGAACTAACCGTCGGCTCGAGATCGATATCCACGCCGCGGATGTATGGCGTGTAGATTTGCGGTAGCCCCTCGTCCGGCTGCGTCTCCACCAGCACCGGCCCGATGACGAACGGCGCCACTCCGGTCACCGACTCATTTTCGAGTACGGTCTCGCGCAGCTCGCGGTACTCCGTCATTACGCGATCCTGCGTGAAGACCTTGATATGGGAATTGAAGTTGAGCAACCGCTCGCGGAGCATGAGGTCGAAGCCGCTCATGACACTCATGACGATGATAAGCACCGCCACGCCGAGCGTCACCCCGATGATGGAAATCAGGGTGATGGCGGACACAAACGTCCGCTTGGGGCGCAAATACCGCAGCGCCAGGGCGAGTTCAAACGGCAGCTTCACTCAGAGCGGCCCGGAGAGTACCCGAAGGCCAAGCGCCGGAAAAGATTGAACCCCCACCCCGCTTGGCCAAGTGCACGATTCCGGCCCGCTTCCATCTTTTAATGTGGCAGGTTTCGTGCTACGATTTCTCTCGTTGTTGCGGGCAAACCCTCCTGTCCTTTTGTCAGGGGCTAAATGCGTCATCCGACCGGTTCGCGCGCGACGACCAACCAAGTTTCCAAACAGATGCTCTGCGATATTTGCAAGGAAAAGGAAGCCACCGTCCACCTGACCCAGATGGTCGAGGGCAAGACCAAGAAAATTGACTTGTGCGAGTCGTGCTCGAAAGCCAAGGGCGTGGACGACCCGGCTGGATTTTCTCTGGCCGACCTACTGCTCGGGCTCGGCGCCTCACAGGAGATGGAAGAGGCCGACACCGCCAACACAAAGTGCCAGCAGTGTGGTTTCAGTCAGGCGGACTTCAAGAAAACCGGGCGCCTCGGCTGCCCTGAGTGTTACGAGCATTTTGAGGAAGGCGTCGAGGGGCTGCTCAAGACGATGCACAAGGGCACGCGCCACACCGGCAAGGCACCGGCGGTCTGGCAGAAGACGAAGGATTACGTCGACCAGATGCACGAGTTGCAGACGCTGCTCGACAAAGCCATCGCCAAGGAGGACTACGAAAAGGCCGCCGAGTTGCGCGACAAGATCGCGAACCTGAAAACGGAATACGCCGCAGCCG
>WTHH01000461.1 GCA_011523195.1 Verrucomicrobiales bacterium | reverse complement strand
GGGTTTTTTCGGGTCGGGAGCTTGAGCTTGGCCAGGCGCGCAGTGTCGTCGTCTGTGATCGGCTTCAGCCCGGCGGCCACGGCCAGCTTGACGGCGCGTTGCACAATGCGCTGCGTTGTCGGCTTGTCGGCCTTGGCCACGAGGGCGATTTTTCTGACCTTCTTCTTCACTTTTTTAATAGCACGAGAAATTCCTTATTACCGGCCGGGCCGGTCAGCGGCGATGCTGTCCCGGCGACCCACTCGAGCGGTGTCTCGTCGTCCACGAACGTCCGCAACTCATCGAGCACGCGTTGGTGGATTTCGGGGTCACGGATTACGCCCTGACCCTTGTCCACCTCGGCTTTGCCTGCTTCAAACTGAGGCTTCACCAGCGCGACCGCCCGGCCTCCGGGCGGCAGCAAATCTACGGTTGCCGGCAGAATCTGTCGAAGCGAAATGAAGGAGCAATCGATCACGGCGAGGTCAAATGGCTCGAATGGCTGTGGGAAAACGGCCGGCTTGAGGTGTCGTGCGTTCGTTCGCTCCATCACTATCACACGTTCGTCGTTGCGTAGTTTCCACGCTAGCTGACCCTGCCCGACATCCACGGCGGCGACCGAGGTCGCACCGTGCTGCAGCAGGCAGTCGGTGAAACCACCGGTCGATGCCCCGAGGTCGATCGCCCGCAGGTTGGTCACCTCAACACCGAATTCCTCGAGAGCATGCTCCAGTTTGTGCCCGCCGCGGCTCACGTATTTTTCCGATCCAGCAACGGTCAGCTCGTCGATTGGCTTGACTGTGTCACTCGCCTTGGCTGCTTTTTGACCGTTCACAAAAACCTGCCCGGCCATGACGGCGCGCTTGGCCTTTTCGCGGCTTTCGCACAGGCCGCGTTCGACCAATGCGAGGTCGACCCGGGTCGGCTTGGCTGGCTTGGGCGCTGGCTGTGTTTCCTCCATCACTGGGAACGGTTTGCTCCCGCGCTCCTTTTAGTCACAATGACCGCCGTGCCGCAAGGAGCGAACCCACTCACTGAAAAAATCCGCGCCGAGATTGAGGCGAGCGGGTCGATGCCGTTTGCCCGTTACATGGAGTTGGCGCTGTACCATCCGGACTGGGGCTACTACGAGACAGAGGCTAGCCGGGTGGGGTGCGGTGGCGACTTCATCACGAGCGTGAGCGTGGGCGCGGCGTTTGGCCAACTGCTTGCGTGTCGATTCGCTGAGTGGCTCGGCAGCATCGACGGCCCGGTACGGTTGGTCGAAGCCGGCGCACATGACGGGACTCTGGCGCACGACATTCTCACTTGGCTGGCCGAAAACGATGAGGCGTTGCTGGAGTCGCTGACGTACAACATCGTTGAGCCATCGAACAGGCGGCGGGGCTGGCAGGCCAAGCGTTTGGCCAAGTTTGAACAGAAAGTCGAGTGGGTCGATTCGATCGCCGCGTTGCCGGAGATTCGAGGTGTCATTTTCAGCAACGAACTGCTCGATGCCTTCCCGGTGCACCGAATCGGCTGGAGCCAAGCCAAGCGCGACTGGTTTGAGTGGAGTGTGACGTGGGGTAACGATTCGTTTTGTTGGGCTGGGGTGGATGCGGCGGACGCCGCTTGGCGCGTGCTGCTCCCCGCTTGGCCAAGCGAGTTGCTCGATGTATTGCCGGATCAGTACAGCACCGAACTTCCTTCCGCAGCGGTCGGATGGTGGAGCGAAGCGGCCAAGCGCCTGACCAAGGGCAGGTTGGTTGCATTCGATTACGGCCACGGCCCGGACGACTGGCCGGCTGCGAATCAACCGGACGGAACAGTGCGCGGTTACCGCGACCAAAAACGTATCGACGATGTGTTGGCTGACCCCGGAAAACAGGACATCACTGCCCATGCCAATTTCGGCCTGACCAAGCGGGCTGGTGAGGCAGCCGGCTTGGCCACCGAGCAATTCATTTCGCAGGAACGGTTCTTGAATGGCGCGTTCGCGAATCTGCTTCGGGAATCTCCCGCACTTGGCCAAGCGATTGATGTGCGCCAACTCCAAACCCTCACGCACCCCGCTCACATGGGCCAACCCTTTCGCGTGCTGGTGCAGTCGCGGAGAGAAGTTATCTCAAAAAAGTCCAGACGGCGGCGGGGGCAATGATGAGGGCGGGCAGGTAGTCGGCTAATTGAATGCGGCGAATCTCCAGCAGCAGCAACGGGATGCAGAGTACGATGAATCCGCCGGTGGCCGTAACCGAGTCTAACAGCAGCGCTGCCTCCGGAAGAGCGTCGAGCCATTGCTTGACCGCGCTGGCGAGCAGCGTGAGTGTGCCCTGATAAAGTAACACCGGGCCGGCGGCAAACAGGACGCTCCAGCCGAATGTGGTCGCGAAGGTCATCGTTGAGATGCCATCCATCACCGACTTGATCGCGAGGATTTGAATATCACCGGTGAGCCCGTCCTGAATCGGGCCAAGCAGCGACATTGGTCCCACACAAAACAGCAGAGTGCAGGTGATGAATCCTTCGCTTGGCGGATGTTTTTCGTCGGCCTGCTCGGTGGCTTTGGTGAATTTGTTTCGAGCAGAGGCCCCGATCGCATTGAGACGTCGTTGAATGCCAATTTTTGTACCGGCCCATTTGCCCACCGCGAGCGACAACACCATCAGCACGAGTAGATACCCACGGAACAGCCAGCCGCGTGAAGTCTCGTTGAAGGCCAGCTTGACCGTTGCGTCCCGCCCCGGGCCGGTCGAATCGTTCGGATAGGCCAGGGCGATCGGCGGCTGTGGTTTGTCTGAATAATCGCCCGGCTCGATTATTTCCAGCGCGGTGATCGCTCCCTTTGCTGTGATGGTTCCGACCTTGAGTCGCGCAGATCGCGCCGCCTTGCCGCCGACCGGCTCAAGCACATCCCCCACTTGAAAACCGGCCCCACCGCTGGTTGGCTCAGACCGGTTCAGCTTCAACGGGAAACTGCCGTTGAGCCCGTCCCAAATCATCATGAATCCAATCACCAGCGACACCAACGCGAGCAGCGACCGAAGCGACCGCTGGGTTGCTGCCGAAATGCTGCGAAAAATGAACAGCCCGGCCAACCCCCCGATGAGGATACACGCGGTGTTGAGGATGGTGCCGAGGCCGGTCACGCGCGGAGGTTGGGCGAGCCGGATGCGGGATACAAGGCCAATGCCGAGGCCGGCAGATTCAGCGCCGCGAGCCAGCCGGCGGCCTTGTTCAGAGTCTCCTCGTACTCGGCTTCCGGGTCGGAGTCGGCGACGATGCCTGCGCCCACATGAAACCATGCCTTGCCCTCACGACAAACGGCGGTGCGGATGAGGATGTTCAACTGGCTCTCGCGGTTGAAACCAAGGTAGCCGAGGCAGCCGGTGTACGGCCCGCGAACTACCGGCTCCAGTTCGTCGATGATCTCCATCGCACGAATCTTGGGCGCACCGGTGATGCTGCCCCCGGGAAAGCTCGAGGCCAGAGCCTGCAGGTGTGTGACGCCCGGGCGCAGTCTGCCGGTCACGGTCGAGACCAAGTGCTGCACCTGTGCAAACCGCTCCAGCTTGGCCAAGTCCGGTACGATCACCGATCCATATTCGCAAAACCTGCCGAGGTCATTGCGCAACAGGTCGGTGATCATCACCAACTCGGCGCGTTCCTTCTCGCTCGATTGCAACTCGTAGCCAAGCCGCGCGTCGAGGTCGGGGGTGGCGCCGCGTGGGCGTGTGCCCTTGATCGGCCGGGTGGTCACTTGGCTTCCGCTCAACTGCAAAAACTGTTCCGGCGACGAGCTGGCCAACTGGAAATCGCCACACTGCATGAACGCCGAGAATGGCGCGGGCGACGCCGTCGCCAAGCGTTGGTAAAGCGCCCAGCCGTCTAGGTTGGTTGCCGTGGCCAGCCGATGCGTGAGGTTGGCCTGATAAATGTCGCCCTGCCAAATGAAGTCGATGATTCGCCGCACCCCGGCGCAGTACTCGTCGTGGGAGAGGGTGGAGGTGATCGCGTGCGCCTCCGCTTGGCCAAGCGCGGCCGCGGTCGTCTCCGCTTGGCCAAGCGAGGCGAGGTGTTCGGTCCAAAACTCGACGGCGGCCTGCGTGCGCTTGGGGCATCGGTCGCCCTCCTCATCCAGCCCGGTGGAGATCAGCCACACCTTGCCGAGTTGATGATCGAACACGACGAGGCTGTCGTAAAATCCGACGCTGCACTCCGGCAGCTCGAGGTCATTCAGGGCGGTCAACGGTAGCCGTGGCTCGACGAACTGTTTAAGCTCGTAACCGAAGTATCCGAAGCAACCACCAAGCGGAAAGGGGAGGTCGATCTCCTCGAGCAACTCGTAGCGATTGGCCAAGCTCTCGAGCAGTTTCCACGGGTTGCCAAACAGCGTGCGCTCTCTGGTTTCCGTGCGAATGATGCAGCGCGAGCCGAAAGATTCGAACCGAAGAAACGGCCGGGCCGCAACGAGGCTGAACCGATCCGAATGCTCCATCGTACCAGAGCGCAACAGGATGGTGCCGAGCGAGGAGTGCAGCCGAGCGGTCAGCGATTCCGGCGAGTGCCGCGTTTCAACCT
>WTHH01000054.1 GCA_011523195.1 Verrucomicrobiales bacterium | reverse complement strand
GAGTTGTATCGGGCGATGTTCGCGGCCATGACGCCGTAAATCCCCTGCACCCGGTCGAACTGCCGCTTGCCCAAGCGCTTGGCTGAGTGCGCGTTGAAGACTTCCCGGTCATCCCAGTCGCCCGACCATCGGATGTTCGCCTGGCCAAGCAGGCGCTGGGATTCTTGCTACGCCCGGTCGCTCTGCAGAAGGGTTCGAGAGTGCGAGGCACCGAGATCAAGGCGCATCATCTGCAGCCCCAGCAGGATCAGTCCGCCGCCCTGAATCATCGAAACGATGGTCAGGAACACAAGCAATCGGTGCACGCCGACCATCCAGCAGGTAAACATGATACCGCAAGAGAGCGACAACAGCGCGAACGAAAACAGCCAGATGCCACCCGAGGCCATGTCGGCCCTCTCGGACGCCTCGCCGTAGGTGGACACGATGGGCGTGTAGTCGCCCTCGTCCGTGAAGTTCACCGTTGTGCTCTCAGCAGATTGGTTGGCAAAACCAAAAATGAAGGTCTCCTCCCCCGGTTCGAACCTCGCCTCGGTGTAGCGGTAATCGCCGCTGTAATAGGTATGTGATGGGACACTAAAGTCGGCGTTATCAGTGATCACCGTGACTCTGCCGCTTGAGTCCGCGAGTCGGAATTCCGGCACTCGCCGGCTATACTGTTCAACTGTGACCCAACGGGTCTGTCTGTCGCCGTCGGAGTCGGTATACACCTCTTCGCGCTCCTTGTGGTAGTAGAAGTAAATGCACTCGTTGCCGGTGTAGGGTGCGTGAACCGTTCGCCCCTTGGCCTGCGAAGTGCCGGAGAGATTGACCTCCCCGGTGATGATTGAAACGACCAGACTTCGGGGGGTGCGCTCGAGGTTGCGCATTTCGGTGAGCGAGTTGAAGCCGCCGAGTTGCAACGAGAAAGCTGCAATCGCCAGAATCGGCGTCGCTATCGCGCAGAGCGTTTTATGCCAAGCTTTCCACATGCCGCTAAGGCCGCTTGGCCAAGCGCTTGGTTATTCGATCCGACCGGCGACGAGGGAGTCGACGACGGCGGGGTCGGCGAGGGTGCTGGTGTCGCCTAAGTTGCCGGTGTCGCCCTCGGCGATCTTGCGCAGGATGCGGCGCATGATTTTTCCGCTGCGTGTCTTGGGCAGGCCGGGGGTGAATTGGATTTTCTCGGGCGAAGCGTGCGGGCCGATGTCGGCGCGAACCTGTTTCACGATCTCGCTGGCCGTTGTGTCGGTGACTTCCTCGCCGGTCTTGAGCGTGACGTAGGCGTAAATGGCGTTGCCCTTGATGTCGTGTTCGTAGCCGACGACCGCTGCTTCGGCCACGGCCGGGTGGCCGCCGATGGCGCCTTCGATTTCGGCAGTGCCGAGGTTGTGGCCGCTGACGATGATTACGTCGTCTACGCGACCGGTGATCCAGTAGTAACCGTCCTCGTCGCGTCGGCAGCCGTCGCCGCTAAAGTACTTGCCCGGGAACCGCGCGAAGTAGGTGTCAAAGAATCTCTGATGATCGCCGTACACGCCGCGCATTTGGCCGGGCCACGTCTCGAGCATGCAAAGATTTCCGGAGACTCCATTGCCCTCGATGATGTTGCCCTCGTCATCGACGAGCGCCGGTTTGATGCCAAAAAATGGCAGGGTGGCCGAGCCGGGCTTGGTTGGCGTCGAGCCAGGCAGCGGTGAGATGAGGATGCCGCCAGTCTCGGTTTGCCACCATGTATCGACGATGGGGCATTTTCCCTTGCCGACGACCTCGTGGTACCACGTCCACTCGGGCGACTTGATCGGCTCGCCGACAGTGCCAAGCAGGCGGAGGCTGGAAAGGTCATGTGCGCTTGGCCAAGCGTCGCCCTCCTTCATCAGCGCGCGCAATGCGGTGGGTGCCGTATAGAAAATGTTCACCTTGTGCTTGGCCACGATTTCCCAAAAACGGCCAAAATCCGGGTAGTTCGGCACGCCCTCGTACATCATCGTGATGGCGCGGTTGGCCATCGGGCCGTAGACGATGTAGGTGTGGCCGGTGATCCAGCCGATGTCGGCCGTGCACCAGTAGACGTCGCCGGGGTGGTAGTCGAAAATGTAGTGGTGCGTGGTGGCGGCGTAGGTGAGATAGCCGCCGGTGGTGTGCAGGACGCCCTTTGGTTTGCCGGTGCTGCCAGAGGTGTACAGGATGAAAAGCGGATCCTCGGCATCCATCGGTTCGGCGGGGCAAACGGGGTCGGCGGCATCGCAGGCCTCGTGCCACCAGACGTCGCGCCCGTCGGTCATGTCGACCTCGGTACCGGTTCGCTTGACGACGAGAATCTTCTCAATGGACGGTGTACTTTCGACGGCCTTGTCGGCGTTGGCCTTCATCGGGATATCGAGCTTGGTGCCGCGCACGCCGGTGTCCTGCGTGATGATGGCCTTGCACTCGGAGTCGTTGATGCGAGTCACGAGGCTGTCCGCGCTGAACGCGCCGAACACGATCGAGTGGATAGCGCCAATCCGCGCGCAGGCGAGCATGGCGATGGTCAACTCCGGGATCATCTGCATGTAGATGCAAACGCGGTCGCCTTTTTCGATGCCCAAATCCTTCAGCGCATTGGCGGCTTTCTGCACCTCGACCTGCAGTTGTGCGTAGGTGTACGTGCGGCTTTCGTTCGGGTCGTTGCCTTCCCAAATGAGCGCGGTGTCGTCGCCGTGGCCGTCGTCCACATGGCGGTCGACGCAGTTGTAGCAGGCGTTGAGCTTGCCGCCGATGAACCACTGAATCTCCGCCTTCGAGTAATCCCACTCGCGCAGCGTGTTCCATTTTTCAAACCAGTGCAGGCGTTCGGCGTGCTCCGTCCAAAACCCTTCCGGGTCGTTGATCGATCGATCGTAAAGTTCGCGGTACTGCTCGAGGGAGGAGATGTGTGCATTGGCCGAAGCCTCGGCGCTGGGCGGGTAGGTTTTGGTTTTGGAGTCGTCGCTCATGGTTCAAATCGGGTCGGGGAGTTTATGGAAGCCAAGCGCCGGGTCAACGCCGGAGCTTGCGATCGTAAAACTGAAAATCCTTCGGCGGCCGAATCGGCATAGTCAGCCCGCCCATCTCGCCCAGTTCGGTGAATAACTGGTTTTTGAGTTTGTCGGCCAACTCGGCAAAGGCCGGCACACGGATCAGGTTGTGCCGCTCGTGTGGATCGGTCTGCAGGTCGTACAGCCCGTTTTTGTCCCAAATTCCGTGGTAATAGATATATTTGTAGCGGTCTGTGCGGATTGCCAGGGTGGTCGGTGTGGCCGGGAAGTTCCATTCCCAGTGGTATTCGTAGAGGAGATGTTTGCGCCAGTCGGCCTGCGCTTGGCCAAGCAGCAGCGGCAGCAGCGAGCGGCCGGACATCTCCGGTGTGCCGCTTGGCTTGGCGACCTCCATCGCGGCAAGGACGGTTTGTGCCATGTCGAGATTGAGCGACATCTGGCTGATCGTTGTGCCGGGTTGGATTCGGCCCGGCGCGTAGGCGAGCATCGGGATGCGGATCGACTCTTCGAAGGCATCGCGTTTGTCGTAAAATCCATGCTCACCCAGCGCGAAGCCGTTGTCGCCGAGGTACAGCACGAGCGTGTCTTTGGCCAAGCCGGACGCGTCGAGGTAATCCAAAATGCGGCCAACGTTTTCGTCGAGTCCGTGAACGGTTTCGGCGAAGCGCCGGTATAGCCCGGGGAAGGATGGCACCGGGTCGTTGTCCAGCGGGCCGGTCTCCATGTGGTCGATGCCATGGATGCCGTAGCGGCGTTCGCGCACCCAGTTCGGCTGTGTCTCATAGTTGCGCTCGGTCAACGACATCGTCTGGGGGAAGGGTACCTTGAATTTATCGTACCGACCGTGGTGTCGCTTGGCCGGCTGGAACGGGTAGTGCACCGCCTTGAAGCCGACCTGCAGGTAAAACCGTTTTTTGCCAACACCCTTCAGGTAATTGAGCGCGAGGTCGGCGGTGACGTCGGCGTTGTAGCCCTCGAATTTTTTCCGGCTGCCGTTGATGTTGAACTCGGGATCGAAGTACACGCCCTGACCCTTGAAGCTCGCCCAATGGTCGAAGCCCTTGCGCGGGGCGTCGTTGTCGTGACCCATGTGCCACTTGCCGATGTAGGCAGTCTCAATACCGGATGACTGGAGGTACTCGGGGAAAAAACGGATGCCCTTGGGCACTGCGCGCTGGTTGTCGACGACCTTGTGCCGATGCATGTATTGGCCGGTAAGAATGGTCGCCCGGCTGGGTGAACAGAGCGACGTGGTGACGAAGGCATTCTCCATGTGCGCCCCCTCACGGGCCATGCGGTCGAAGTTTGGTGTCTCGATGAATTCCGGTCCGTCCGGGTGGAAACCGAGGAAATCGTAACGGTGATCATCACTCAGAATGAGCACGACATTCTTGAATGACGTCTCGTCCGCCGCCGCTTGGCCAAGCGGCAGCAGGATGGTGGAGAGCAGGCCAAGCGCTTTGCTAAGCCGGGGGAGAGCACGGACGAATCGGGTTAACGAGTGCATGGGCGTATCCTACCGGGCAACGCTCGTGCTGCAAACCCGGAACT